>JAZNCR010000148.1:0-9637 GCA_045587605.1 Eubacteriales bacterium | reverse complement strand
GTTTCTTTGTTGCTTCCTGCGCTGAGCGGTCGGCGCGCCCCGCGCGCCTACCTCCGATGCGTATAAACGATTTACGCTCCTTGTATCAAAGAAAATCAGTATAAAGTTTTTGGGGATTCCTAAGGGCCTTTTTACAAAAAGGCCCTTAGGCGGGGCATGGGGCAGCGCCCCATCTATATCATTCCAACTCAAACGCACCCGTATACAGCTGATAATACTTGCCCTTCTCGGCAATCAGCTTCTCATGACTTCCGCGTTCAATAATCCGTCCATGCTCAAGCACCATAATGACGTCGGAATTTTTGACGGTAGAGAGTCTGTGCGCAATGACGAATACGGTACGTCCCTTCATGAGGGCATCCATACCGCGCTGGACGATTGATTCGGTACGGGTATCGATGGAGGAGGTTGCTTCGTCCATGATCATGACGGGGGGATCGGCGACGGCGGCGCGGCTGATGGCGAGGAGCTGGCGCTGTCCCTGGGAGAGGTTTGCGCCGTTTCCGGTCAGCATAGTTGCGTAGCCTTCGGGGAGGCGGGTAATAAAATCATGCGCACCGACCGATTTTGCGGCGGCAATACAATCGTCATCGGAGGCATCGAGGCGGCCGTAGCGAATATTGTCCATGACGGTACCGGTAAACAGGTTGGTATCCTGGAGGACGATGCCGAGCGAGCGGCGCAGGTCGGCCTTTTTGATCTTATTGATATTGATGCCGTCGTAACGGATTTTACCGTCGGCGATGTCGTAGAAGCGGTTGATGAGGTTGGTGATGGTGGTTTTGCCGGCCCCCGTTGCGCCGACGAAGGCGACCTTCTGACCCGGCTCGGCATAGAGGGTAACATCATGCAGGACGGTCTTGCCCTCTTCATAGGCAAAATCAACCTCGGTCAGACGAACGTCTCCCCGCAGGCGGGTATAGGTAACGGTGCCGTCCTCCTTGTGCGGATGCTTCCATGCCCAGACGCCGGTGCGCTCGGTGCACTCGACGAGCTCACCGTTTTCCTCGCGCGCGTTGACCAGCGTTACGTAGCCATCGTCCACTTCAGGTGCTTCATCGAGGAGGGAGAAGACACGTTCCGCGCCGGCAAGACCCATAATAATCGAATTGATCTGGCTTGACACCTGGTTAACGTTGCCGCAGAACTGCTTGGTCATATTGAGGAAGGGCACCACCACGCTGATGGTCAGCGGAAGCCCTGCAATGCTGAGATTGGGCGCGCCTGAGAGCAGAAGCAGTCCGCCCGCCAGTGCAACGATAACATAGAGGACGTTACCGATATTGTTGAGAATCGGGCCAAGCATATTCGCATAGCGATTGGCGCGCTCCGACTCATGGCAAAGCTCGTCGTTGATTCGGTCAAAATCTGCACAGGCCGCCGCCTCATGGCAGAAAACCTGCACGACCTTCTGGCCGTTCATCATTTCCTCGATAAAGCCCTCGGTGCGGCCGATCGACTTCTGCTGGCGAATAAAGTGGCGCGCAGAGCCGCCGCCCACCTTTTTCACGACAAGGAGCATCATGGAAACGCCGAGGAGCACCACGATAGCCAGCCAGACCGAATAGCGGAGCATGATAAAGAACACGGTTGCCACGATCACCGACGAGCTGAGCAGCTGCGGAAAGCTCTGGGAAATCATCTGCCGCAGGGTATCGATATCGTTGGTATAATGGCTCATGATATCGCCATGATTATTTGTGTCAAAATATTTGATGGGAAGCGTCTGCATCTTGTTGAACATCGACTCCCGCATTTTGGCCAGCGAGCCCTGCGTAATGACAGCCATCAGCTGATTGAAAAGCAGGCCCGAGCCGAGCGAAATCAGATACAGGCAGGCCAGCGTCACCACAACGCGGATAATCTCACCGCCCACCGACGCCCAGTCACCGCTCTGCCAGCTTTGCTCAATCAGCGAGATGACCTTCTCCATGAAAATTGCGGGGATCGAGCTGATCACGGCGTTGAACAGAATACATACGATCGTAATGGGAAGCAGGGTCGGATAGAACGAGAAGAGCATACGGAGCATGCGTCCAACCATTTTCGCACCGCCGCGACGCTTCGGTTGATTATTCTTCATCCGAATCACCTGCCTTGTTCTGGGATATGTAGATCTCGCGATAGACATCGCAGCTCTTCATCAGTTCGGCATGATTGCCGCAGGCAATGATCTCGCCGCCCTCCATCACGAGGATACGGTCGGCATCCTCAACCGACGCGGTTCGCTGGGCAATGATAATCTTGGTCGTCTCGGGAATATAGGTGCGCATCGCCTGACGAATCATGGCATCGGTGCGGGTGTCCACGGCGCTGGTCGAGTCGTCGAGGATCAGAATCTTCGGCCGCTTGAGCAGAGCGCGCGCGATACAGAGACGCTGCTTCTGTCCGCCCGATACGTTGGCACCTCCCTGTTCGATATAGGTGTCATATCCGTCGGGGAAGGTGCGAATAAATTCATCGGCACAGGCGAGGCGGCAGGCTTCCTCCATCTCCTCGTCAGTGGCGTTGGGGTCCCCCCAGCGGAGATTTTCCTTGATGGTTCCCGAGAAGAGAATGTTTTTCTGCAGAACGACCGCAACGTCATTGCGCAGGGCGTCGAGCGCGTATTCACGCACGTCAACTCCACCCACGCGAACCGTCCCTTCGGTTGCATCGTACAGGCGGGAGATCAGCTGAATCAGCGACGACTTGGACGAGCCGGTTCCGCCAATGATGCCGACCGTCTCGCCCGAGGCGATGTGCAGATCAATCCCCGAGAGCGCATTGCGCTCGGCCTTGGCCGAATATTTGAAGCTGACACCGTCGAAATCGATCGAGCCGTCCGCCACCTCACGGCGGGGATCGGCAGGCTCTTTTAGCGTCGGTCTTTCTTCAAGCACCTCGACAATACGCTTTGCCGACTCAGCCGACATGGTCAGCATCACGAAAATCATCGACAGCATCATCAGACTGCTGAGAATCATCATGCCATAGGTCAACAGTGCCGACATCTGTCCGATATCGAGCTCGGTGCTGCGGCTGGAAATGACCACATACGAGCCAAAGCCCTGTACAAAAACCATCACCGCATACAGACAGAACTGCATCATCGGACCATTGAAGGCAAGGATACGGTCAGCACGGGTAAAATCACGGCGGACATCGTCTGCCGCCGCCCCGAATTTCTCCTGCTCGTACGCCTCACGGACAAAAGACTTCACCACACGCATTCCCTTGACGTTTTCCTGAATCGATGCGTTGAGCGTATCGTATTTTTTGAATACACGGCGGAAGATCGGCATGGCAGACCGTGCGATCATGAGCAGGCCCATTCCGAGCAACGGCAGAAGAACAACGAAAATCCACGCCATCTTCCCCCCCATGATGAAGGCCATCACAAAGGAGAAAACCAGCATCATCGGACTGCGCACGGCAATGCGAATAAGCATCATATACGCGCTCTGCACGTTGGTTACGTCGGTGGTCAGGCGCGTCACGAGCGAAGAGGTCGAGAAGCGGTCAATATTCTCGAACGAATAGTTCTGCACGGCATAAAACATATCGTGCCGCAGATTGCGGGCAAATCCGCAGGATGCCTTTGCGCAGGTAACACCCGCCAAGGTACCGAAGGCCAGCGACAGAATCGCCATCAGCACCAGAAGCAAGCCGTAGCGTACCAGCAGCCGCATTTCACAGCCTGCCTTGATCTGATTCACCAGCTCGGCAATCAGAAAGGGGATGATACATTCCATCACCACCTCCAGGCCAACCAGAATCGGCGTCGCGATGGACGGTGCCTTGAACTCGCGCACGCTTTTCACCAGTTGTTTCAGCATACAAACACTCCATTCCGCCGCATGAGCGGCACAAAAGTATTGAACCTCGACCGTGTTTCGCAAGAAACAAAAATGGGTTGGACCCCATTTTCAGGGAGAGGTTATCCGTGAAAAGAGAAAGCTTGGATTCTGCCCTTCTGCATTTTCACGCTGTACTCCTTTACAGAAAAAGAACGAGCACGCACGGTCGGTGCTTCGCTCGCAACGTATATATTGTAGCGCAATTCCCCCCAAATGTCAATGAATGGTTTGTGAATATTTCGCACCGTCTTGACAGCAGACAAGGAGAGGTGTATAATAACCTTAATTTGTATAACAAGGGAAAGGAGAATATGTGACCGCTATGCATCTTGAAATCGAACGAAAATGGCTCATTGCCTATCCCGATCCAACGCTTCTCGCATCCATGCCCGGGGCGGAAGCGAGCCGCATCACCCAAACCTATCTCACATCCCACGATGGCCTCTCCCGCCGCGTCCGTGCCCGCACCGTGGGGGATACAACCACCTACACCTGCACCACCAAGCGGCGCATCAACGCCGCAGCTGCCGAGGAGGACGAGTCTGTCATCTCGGTCGAAGCTTATGCCGATCTGCTCCGCGAAGCAGACCCCGCCTGCCGCCCGATCGAAAAGATCCGCTGGTGCATCCCGCACGGTCAGCTGACGCTTGAGATCGATCTCTATCCCTTTTGGAAAAAGCAGGCTGTTCTCGAAATTGAGCTTCCCTCTCCCGACACCGCCGTTTCCCTCCCCGCCGAAATCCGTATCCTGCGTGAGGTGACGGGAGTCAAGGGATACAGCAACCACGCGCTTGCCCACACCATCCCTGCCGAATAAAATATAAAAATGAGGAGAAATCACGTGCGATTTCTCCTCACTTCATAATTCAATTGTGGAATCGACTTTGTATGAAATATATCTTCTTCTGCACGGCTCGACGACATCTTGATTCGTCTTTTCTCCGCCCCTTTCAGCCGGAACGGATAACCTATTTTTCACACATCATGCATCGGTCGTATCAATCGGACCGTAATCATCTCTGCCGAAGGAGACGGAACTTCGGCGGCCAATCCTGACCGCAATCCTCTTTTCTTCTGTCTCGGTCAACCAAAGCAGGTCAGCGACTCGTCCCATATTGCGGGTCTCGCGGCGATTCTGTCAGATAAATCGCGTTTTGAATTAACCCCTCGGGTTTCGGGCAGGCTATCGTTCGATCTCACCCCGGGAAGACCGCGCGGCAATTCGGCTTGCTCGCGTTTTCATTCGGATCTGCTGCTTTTGGCTTACGCTTTCTTCTCTGTTTATCCCTTTCCGGGACGGGGATGCAGCAACTTATCGGCAGATCGCAGGGGTAAGGATTGTATGGCCCATCGGCGTGCCTTCTCCTTTTCGCCCGGTCAGCTTCGGTATATCCGCTTGATATCCTTCTGCTTTCCGATTACAGTATAACATATCCAAGCCCGTTTGTCAATGGTTTATCAGAATTATTCTTTATTTCGTATATTTGTACAATCTTGGTTTTGATTTTTGGTTATTTTGAACATAATTTATATGCCTTCGGCGGGTTTTGGGGAAAATTCCCCTGCAAGAGAATCCCCTCAGACAAGAAATAAAAATAAAAGCAGCCTTGACGGCTGCTTTTATTTTTATCCCGAAAGACAGACTTTAATCGGTGTTTATGGATTGAAGTTGGGAAGCGAATTACTTCAGCTCGACAGAAGCGCCTGCCTCTTCCAGCTTCTTCTTGATGTCCTCTGCTTCGTCCTTGGAAACGCCTTCCTTGAGGGTCTTCGGAGCGCCCTCTACGAGGTCCTTTGCGTCCTTCAGGCCGAGACCGGTGATCTCGCGAACAACCTTGATAACGTCGAGCTTCTTTGCGCCGAAAGCAGCAAGGATAACGTCGAACTCGGTCTTCTCCTCAGCAGCGGGAGCAGCAGCACCTGCAACTGCAACAGCAGCAACGGGAGCAGCGGATACGCCGAACTCTTCCTCGAGAGCCTTAACGAGGTCAGCAAGTTCAAGAATGGTAAGGGTTTTGATCTGATCTAAGATAGCAGTGGTCTTTTCAGTAGCCATGATAATATCCTCCTGTAAAAAATAAAATATGATTCAGGCAGCGGCCTGAGCGTTTGGTGCAGAGCGTGACTTACGCTTCTGCGGGAGCCTCTGCAGTTTCCTCTGCAGCGGGTGCTTCGGCAGTCTCGCCGCCGTCCTTGTCGATCTTTGCCTGGAGTACGTAAGCCAGTCCGTAGAGCGGGGACTGCAGGCTTCCGAGCATCTTGGCAATGAGGGTTTCCTTCGAGGGGATGTCTGCAAGCTCGATAACCGTCTTTTCATCAACGACTGCGCCATCGAGGAAGCCTGCGAGAATCTTGAAGGACTCAACCTTCTCGGAATACTCCTTGAGGACCTTTGCAGGAGCGATCGGATCGTCACCGCTGATTGCGATAGCGGTCATACCGACCAGATGCTTCTTCATGTCGCCGAAACCAACCTCATCGCACGCGCGGCCGGTCAGGCTGTTCTTGACAACCATGTACTGTACACCGTTTTTGCGGAGAGCAGCACGCATCTTGGTGTCGTCCTCAACCGTGATGCCCTGGTAGTTAACGAGAACACCGGAAGCGGCATTTCTCATCTTTTCGGCCAGTTCAGCAACGGCTTTCTGCTTTTGTTCGAGTATAGCTTTGCTGGGCATGATTTCACCTCCCAATTGTGAAAAATAAAAAATCTTTCTCCCGTACGGCAAGCCGCTCCCGAAGAAAGACCACATACATGATATTCGTCATGAAAAAAGGTCGCTCCTCGGCAGGAAAGCCAAACCGCTTTTACGGGAACCTGCTGTCTTAGGATTAACGCCATATAGTATAGCACAGCCCAATTGCTTTGTCAAGTGTTTTTTTCAATTTTTTCAAAAAAAGTTCCAAGGTCCGCAAAACCGAAAAAATGACAAAATCGGGGATACCGCGCACTTCCGCGCCGCATCCCCGATTCAACGGATGGATTTATTTTTCCACACGGCAGGCCGCAATCTGCGGCAGCTGTGCCACGACCGCGGCAATGAGCGTGGTGACGATGATCTCGGGAATCATGTACATACCGTTATATACAATCGAGTAGACAATCGAAAGAGATGCCCCCGAGAAGGTACCAAGGATTGCTTCGCCGAACGCCCCTCTCTCCGAGAAAAACCATTCTGCCCATTCACCGTAAAAAATCGCGCCCGAGACGATATGGGCAAGATAACGAAGACCGAGCGCGACCACACAGCCGAGGCAGAGCGCGGGTGTCTTGCCGAGACGCTTGCGGAAGATGCCGCCGAACCCGAGCACCGTGTAGGCAATGATGTAGTCAATAAAAAGAACCAGAAGCGCATAACCGAGCATCATGTAGCTGTCGCTGCCCGGCATGAAGAGGGCTGACACGGTGGAATAGCCCATCAGCATCTGCAGAATGGCATACACAAGGCCGCAAAAGAGCCCCCATCGCGTGCCAAACATATAGGCCACGATCACAATGGGCAGCATACTGGCCACGGTGAATCCGCCGCCGAAGGCAGCGTTGAGGAAGGGGATGTACTGGCAGAGCAGAGCCAGCACGGTGGCGACGGCCAGCATCATAGCCGTCAGAACGAGTCGCTGTGTTTGGGTTTTTTTCATAAAAACCACCTCCGATAAAAAATTTAACCGCACGGGAATTCCCGTGCGGTTCGTATCGAAGGCCATTTGCTCCGTCAAAACTCCCTACGCCGGTATTATCCGAATCAGGTTAAAGGGTTTGGACTCAGTCCATCTCAGCCGATCTGCATCAGCACCCCTGTTTGCTTATTCTATTCCTGTGCGATGATGTGATTATAACACGGTATAGCGGATTTGTCAAGAGAAAACTGTCTAATTTTAAAAATCATTGACGAAAATAAAGGTATACCTTTCTTGCCGCCTCAAAAGCCTCGCCCTCTGGGGGAGCCATTTTCTATTCGTCCTGCAGTCGGCAGCTTCACTTCAAATACCCGTACTTCTCCATATACTCCTCAAGGCAGAGTCCGCTTTCGTAAATGCGGGTAGCATGATAGCGGCCAACGTAGCGGTAGTGCCACGGCTCGTAGCTGATTTTCGTGATTTCGGTTTTGTCCTTTGGAAAGCGCAGGATAAACCCGAATTTATGCGCGTTCTCGGAAACCCATTTAAAGGACGCAGTGTTCGCAAACGAAATATCCGCCGAGCTCAAATTGTGCATATCAATGCACAGTCCGCTCTGATGCTCGCTTGAGCCCGGAATTGCCACGACGGTGGCCGCGCGGGCCTCGGCCTCGGCACGGCTGAGAGAAGGATACATTTCCACGCGCTGCTCAAACAGCTGCACCTGATAATCGTAGGAGCGATATCCGCTCGTCACCGAAACGTCCTTGATTCCGCAGGCACGCATCTCAATGAAAAAGGCTTCCAGCGCCATCGCCGCATACTCTCTCATCTGCTGCGTCGTACGGCCGTCACGGCGGGTGTCGGCAATATCGGTCAGATCCGTCGGTACGTCTTCGGCAGACAGCTTGTGCTCGACGTTGATCAGAATCAGATAAGCGTCGCGGTCTTCCGGATTCATATATTTTTCGTAAGCGGAGAGATCGGCTTTGAACGGAATGGCGGGCGTGTCGCCGAATTCCGCCTTCTCGTCAATTCCCGTCATCGGCGCATCGCCCTTGATCAGAAAGGCAATCTCAGCATCCCCATCAGCCGCAAGGGAAATCTCTCCCGTCTCGGAATTTTCCTCCAGCTTGACCCCCTGCATCCAGTCGCGGACGAAGGAAATCGGCACCCACGGTGTCTCGCGCCCGTCTGCCTCGGCGAGGAAGACCGGACCTTCAAGCAGATGCGGCTCACCATTCACCTCGGCGGTCAGGCTGTCTGCCGTGAAGCGGACGTACTCGCCCGACGGGGCGGAAAATTTCTGCACGTCATACGTCCCCGTCACCGTCAGGCCGAGCAGATCGGACAGCACCGACATCGGCATATAGGATACGCCGTTCCGGAACACCGCCGTGCGGGGAAACGAAATCGTTCTCGGCTTCTCCACAACCTTTCCCGATGCATCGATCTCTCCGCCGACGGCAAAAATCACCTCGCGGGGCGGCTCTGCCTGATGCTCGGTCCGATGCAGAGTCAAAATAAACGTCAGGCCTGCCGCGGCAAGAATCAGAGCAAGCATAATCAGATAAACCGCAAACCGATTGACAAAGAGCCGCACAGCCTCAGTGCGGCGGGCGCGCCTTGCCTTTTCCTCGCGGCGAGCCCGCTCGGCAGCAGCGTGTCTGCGGGCAGCGGCGGCCGCCTGATGGCGCGCTTCTTCCTCGGCGGCATACTTCGCCCAATCTGCACGTCGGCGCTCCTGCTCGGGCGTGAGTCCACGATCCGGCGGACGGTTGGATCGATTCATAATATTCTCCTTTCGGGGAAATGCGGAAATACGGTAAAGCCTGCCGTCCCCTTATTTGGTTTCAAGGACGAAGAAAAAGGGTGAGGTCGGCGAATTCATGATTTTGATCTGCGTGACGCAGATCTTGCGGCGGTCAAGCGTGGAAAAATACTCCGCGAGCATTTTCCCCTCCGCCTCCCCTTCGGCGTGTCCCGGATATACGGCAATCAGCAGAATACTGTCCTCACCGAGCAAAGAGATTGCCGCCTCAACGGCGGGCATCGTCGTCTCGCGCATGGTGGTCAGGGTTTTGTCGCCGCCCGGCAGATAGCCGAGATTGAACATTCCCGCACGGATCGGTCCCTCCACGAATTCCCGCACGCGGTGATGGGATGCACAGATCAGCGTA
>JAZNCR010000147.1:0-3716 GCA_045587605.1 Eubacteriales bacterium | reverse complement strand
AGTACCCTTGCCTGCGTCAAAGGTGATCTCACAGGCGAGAGAAGAAAAATCACACTCGTCGCAGATGTGGTCGCCGCCCCATTCATGATCCTCAAGGGCAACTACCGTTGCGCCGCAGCAGGGATAGGTCTTTTCGTGCTGGGTAGCGGTCTGCGTCGTCCATGCCGGCTCCTCGGCGTGTACGGCTGCATTGGTCGCGCCGTACCACTCACCGCAAAGCTCACACTGGTGACCCTTACAGGTAGCGCTTCCGCCGCGGTGGATACAGCCTAGACCGGTTGCTACGCTAATGTTGTCAATTGCTGCCTGAGCAGAGTAGAGACCGTTCGGAACGAAGAAACCGATCTTTGTTCCCTTATCTTTGATATGGGTTTCGAGAAGAGTCCAGCCGTCTGCATCGGTTTGGGTAAGATAGACCCACTTGGCGTCGGCAGATTCTCCGTTGCGGCCATAAGCCGTGATGACTTTATTGGTGAAGTCAAAGTCAAGACGAATATTCATCGTTTTGTTCACGATGCTTCCGTCTTCACCGAAAAGCACCGCATTAGGTGCAACCGAATCCAGTTTTTGTTTATCAATCGTTTTATCAACGGTTCCGGATGCATCGGTTCCGTAAACGCGGAAGGCTCGGGTCGGACTCTTACCGTCAACCTTAAACGCAATGCGACCGATTACGTCGTTCAAACCATTACCTTGACCGAAGATAAATCCGACGAAGCTGTTATCTGTCGCAGAGGAGGCGCCAAGATAGGTTATGTCATACTGCACGGTGAAATTTTCTTCCCAGAAGTAATTCGACAGATCGACGGGGATAGTATACTTTGCGGTGCCGCTCGGATCGTTTTTTTGGCCGTTGTTAATACCGATCTCAAGCGCGCCGTCAACGATGGCGGGATCGGGAAACATGTCATCGGTTCCGGTGATTTCCGTCCAAGAATTGCTTGCGTACGCTGCCGCATCGCTGAAGTCCTCCTCATAAAGGACCGTTCTTGCGGCCGGATCATCTGCCGAAATGGGCAGAACGAGCGCAGAGGTCAGCATCAGCATTGCCAAAATAAGGGATAATGCTTTTTTCATATTCTATTCTCCTTTCGGTATATCCACCATATAAGTTCTGTGGATACATACCATGTTTATTTCATTTTATCACACGTGTTCGCGCACGACAATAAAAATATTTTTGGATTTCCTAACAATATTTCGATTTTGTTCTGTTTAGTCGAAAAAGTACCGAGAAGGAAAGAGGGCAGGACGGGGGAGCGGGCGGAACGGAGGAGCAGGAAAAAACAAAACATTATTTGTAAATTTGAAAATATTGGTGTTGAAGTAAAAACGCAGATATGGTAAAATATGGTTGATAAAATGCGGTAAAACAAATTATTTTGTACATTTCAATAAACAAAAAAGGAGCAAAATACCATGAAAAAAATTACGCACAGTTGTATTTGCTTTATTGTTGATTGCTTCTGCCGTGCTCGTACCGAGCGCAGCCGCCGATCAACAAATGATTGTTTACGCGGAAAATTTTGAGTCGGTATCATCCGATCTCAAGGACGATGCGCTTCTTGCGGCACTGGCGTGGGAACCGATCTCTTCGTTTACCACTCCGACCGCGCAGTTTTCGATCGTTGACGGTCAGTTGGTTGCCGACAATATGTCCGAAAGTGCCAATACCTCCTATTACGTCATCCTGCCCGCGTCGGTGACGGATGCGCTTGTCACCGATAACTACACCGTGCAGTATGACCTGACCTTCCTTGATGCGGCAAGCGGTGACTCGCATTGCGGACTTCTTCTGAATTATGACCGTGTGAGCAGCAATATCTACGCGATCAACTATTTCCGCATGAAGGGACACGCTAACGCTTTTCAGCAGCGAATTGTAGACAGCTGGACGCATCTTGACCGCGGCGATACCGAATATACGCTGCCCAGCGGTGAAAATATCCTCGGTCCTATTTACCTAAGCGAAAAGGAAGGAAAAAGAAAATCTATATTGTCTATATTACCCGAGGAGAGAGTTACATTATCCCGCTCGGGAAACCTGAAGCCTGTGAGGAGAGAAAAATGCTGAAAATATGTGTGGAAAGAGAAATACCGGTCGTCGATTCATATGATGTCGTTGTCTGCGGCGGGGGGACCGGCCGGTTGGGTTGCGGCCGTTTTTGCGGCCCGTGCGGGGAGGAAAACCGCGTTGATTGAGCGCCTCGGCTTCCTTGGCGGGACCGCAACGGCAGGCTTTGTCGTACCGATCAGTGGCTTTTATTTCAAGGGACGCCGCGTTGTCGGCGGTATTGCTTGGGAGTTTATCGAGCGGCTGGAGAAGCTCGGCGCTGCGTTGCCTGAGATGCCGGCGGGACACGTTTCGGTCAATCTCGAATATTATAAAACGGTTGCCGAGCAAATGGCCGCCGAGGCAGGAGTTGACCTTTATACCATTTCCTTTTTGGTCGACTGCATTAAGGACGGTAATCGCGTGACCCACGCTGTCTTTGCCTCCCAAAATGGGAATGAAGCCGTCGCGGGAAAATGCTTTATCGATGCGACGGGCGACGGGGATCTCTGTCATATGGCAGGGGTGCCCATGCTGACCGTTGAGGAGGCGCTTCAGCCGGTCTCCCTTTGCTTTATTATTGCTGGTGTTGATACCGATAGCGATTTGCTCAGAGACTGCATCCATCACGATGGTAAAAAGGGAGCATCCTGCAACCGTGTGATTCGCAATATGCTGCTCGAAACGGCAGAAAAGCATGGGATCGCACAGTTTGGCGGTCCATGGTTCAATACCCTGCTCAAGGGAGACTGCCTTGCGGTCAATATGACGCGGGCAGAGGTTGACGTAACCGACCGTGCGGCATATACGCGTGCGGAAGCGGCGCTTCGTGCTGATATGTTCCGCCTGGTCGAGCGGCTGCGAGAGGAATATCCCGAATTCCGCCGCTGTGAGATCGTCGTGTCGGGTGTCAATGCCGGTGTCAGAGAAAGCCGCCATATCCGCGGCGTACATATCATGTCGGCGCGTGACGTAGAGGAGGGGACCGTTTTTCCCTGTCCGGTTGCGCATTGCGCCCATCCGATGGATATTCACGCATCCATGGGGGCAGGGCAGAGCCTGCGCTCGCTGAAAGCAGACTGCTTTGTTCCGCACAGCGCAATGGTGGCAGAGGGCTTCCGCAATCTCATTGCGGCCGGCCGCTGTATTTCTGCCGAGCGTGAGCCGTATGCCTCTCTTCGCGTACAGGCAACCGTCATGAGCATCGGCGAGGCGGCAGGCGTGATGGCAGATCTTTTCTGCACGTCGGGAGAATCTGTCTTTGCTCTGCCGACCGATCGCCTGGCAGAGCTGCTTGACGCAAGGAAATTTGTGCTTTGCGGCATCAAGCGAAATATTGTTTGCAAAAAGCGTAACATTGTTGGGGAATATTGACGCAGATTTTGCTATAATAGAAAAAAATATATCCGCGCAGTGCGATATGTGCTGCTGCTGCGGACTCCGAAGGAGTGGTTTTGTGGAAAATTTGATTCAAAAGATTCGTGAAATCGCGGTAATTCCCGTGATCAAGATCGACCGTGCCGAGGATGCGGTGCCGCTGGCTGCCGCGCTGAAGGCGGGCGGACTCTGTGCGGCTGAGATTACCTTCCGCACCGATGCGGCCGAGGAATCGATCAAACGGATTGCCGAGGCCTATCCCGATTTCCTGATTGCCGCAGGAACC
>JAZNCR010000146.1:0-8959 GCA_045587605.1 Eubacteriales bacterium | reverse complement strand
GCCGCCGCCGTATAGGCCAGCGTGTCGGTGCCGTGACAGATCACAAAGCCGTCGTAATCGGCATAATTCTCAAGTCGGATCGTAGCCATGTCGTTCTGTGGGCCAAGGAGTTGTGTGATGAAATTGTCTTCCTAAGACCGCTTGGCCTCCGACTTGCCGCCGCCGTATAGGCCAGCGTGTCGGTGCCGTGACAGATCACAAAGCCGTCGTAATCGGCATAATTCTCCTCGATCGCCCGCACCATCAGCCGCCAATGCTCGGGCGTGACGTTGGTGCTGTCAAGATGACAGACCTGCCGCGCATCCACCTCGCACATCTCGCGCACCGCGGGAACGTAATCGAGTATCTCCTCCCCCGACAGCCCGGGCGCCAATCCGTCCTCCGTTTTCAGAGAAGCAATCGTGCCTCCCGTTGTAATCATCAATATTTTCGGTTTCATATTTTCTCCGTCCGAGCGTTTTTATCTATTATACCACAGTCCTCGCGCTTTTTCAACCGAAAGGGACGCACAAAAAGCCTTCCCCTTGGGAGGAAGGCTTTTTGCATCGGGGGGTCTTGTGATCCCCTTTATTCTTTTTGGCTTTATTATCGGTGGGTCTTTACGTTGTGAAAAGATTTTCAGTCTACTGCGCCCTCAAGCAGAACGATTTCCGCATCGGGCGCGTTCTTGCCGATGGATGCAATGCCGTTCTGGCAATTTGCCTTGGTGCCGTAGCCCTCGCCGGAAAGAATAATCTGACCGTTCTTGGCACGGAGACGGAAACGATATTCGCCTGCCTTATCCTGATAAACCTCATACTTGGGGTTCTTGAGGGTAACGACCTCGTCAGCCGTCTGATCCTCAATGTGCGCCAGAGCGTTCACCTTAACGCTGGCAATACCCTTCTTGCAGGTTGCAACCGTCTTATAAACCTGGCTGGTGGAGATAACCTGACCGTTTCCGGCCTTCAGTGCAAAGCGATAACCGCCGTTCTTGGTAACGCGAATTTCAAATTTGCTTGCCATAAGTTTACGTCCTTTCTATCCGTCACGCTATTTTCGTGACTATTATATGAATATTCTATCACACCATTTTTGGAATTGCAATAGTTTTTTCGTTAAATTGTTTGATTTTTTCACAAAAACTGCGTTTGTTTCGCACAAATACGACATTCGTCTATAGCGACGTTGACATCACGCGCTTTCACCGCACGGAAATTGCCGCATATACTGTGCATGAAACAAACTGACGAAGGGATGATAATCATGCAATTTGACCGTAAATCACTCGAACGGATGCTGGCACTTGACGATGAGGAGCTTCGCCGTCTGATTGACCGATTGGCTCGCGAATCGGGAATAAACCCCGGTGTACTCAAGCTGGGAAGCACCGATCTCGCCGCGCTGCGCGCCGCGATCGGCTCTGCATCCGACGCCGAGCTTAACCGACTGACGACACAAATTGCCGAACGCCAAAACGGAGGGAAAAGCCATGATCACTGACGGCATTCCCGATCTTGGCGCCATGCTCGGTGAGGTCATGCGCGATCCCGAAAAAATGGCGCAGCTGCGCACCATCATGGCTTCGCTCGGCAGCGTCACACAAGCGTCGGAGCCCCCAAAAGAAGAAGCCGCCCCTGTCCCTTCCGCGCACGCAGAGGAAGAGGAAACAACGTCTCACCCCGCCTCGCCGGACATACTCGGCAGCCTGCTTGCCAATCCCGCACTTCTCACGCAGCTCCCCACCCTTCTCGGTGCATTTTCAGGAGAAAAGGAAGGTCCTCCCTCGGGCGCAGAATCCCGACGCCGTCCCGACCACCGCACCGCGCTTCTGCTTGCACTCAAGCCCTATCTGAGCGACGGAAGGCGGCAGATGATTGATTATATTGTGAATATCAGCCGTTTGGGCGATCAGCTTGGCCGCTGAGAGAAAGAGGAGGGATCGTATGTATAGCCGAAGTCAAACCGGACGCACGGAAAGAATCCGTCTTCCCGACCATTACAGCGGCGTCGCCTTTGACCGTGCACACCCCGACGCGCCCCCCGCGCTTGCTCCCCCGCTCCCCCCGACACGCGAAATCGAATACTGCGCAGACGGTCTGCCTGAGGCGACCGGCGCGCGCCCGCCCGATGCACATACGTCGAAGGACAGCGCACATATCACGCTCCCCGCCGAAAACGAAAAAAATCCCCCGCCTGCCAACCGATCGGCAGGAGAGGGCCTGCTCGGGGCAATCGGGGGAGAGGAGCTTCTTTTGCTCGGTATTATTTTTCTGCTTTCCCAAAAGCAGGGAGAAGACGACACCATTCTGCTTCTGCTGCTTCTGCTTCTCCGCCGCTGAGGCCAAGCGGCTGCTTGAGTCCAAGCAAGGCAGGATCGAGACGGTGGGCATAGCAAGTGAAGCCGAGATGCCCGTCTCCGTCGGCATAAGCCTCGACTGTAATTGCGTGACGGGCCGCGAGCGCAACGGCGAGCGGGAGCTCGGGCGCATCGGGGAATCGCTCGGCCAGCACCGAAAGCCGACATCCGCCGAACGGCAGATTCTGCGTAACGTCCGCACGGAGAAGAAGCGCGGGCATCCCCGCCGTTCCCACAACCGAGAGAAAGAGCGGGGATTCCTCGGTACTGCGGCAGAGGAAGGAAGCCAGACAAAAGGCAATTCCGCCCCAAAGCTTCTCATCAAAGGAAGCTGACTCCAGCAAATCCGCACCACGCATATCAAACACCAGGCGGCGTGTGCATATCGGCGGAAGCATGGCCAAACGGTCCATCATGCCATAAATCCGCGCTCTGCCCTCCCCCGCCGTCTCCGCCATTTCAATGCCGACACCCATTGTCTGCAAGCGGGAAATCTCAAGCCATGCATCCTCCGGTGCGGTATCCCCGGCCCTCGGCCGGGCATCAGCCAATGCCGCCATGGCAGGGGAAAGCACAAAATCGACGGCATCCCCGAGACGGGCAACCGTTCGTGCACTCGCACGAAGGGGAATGAGCAGAATAAGCGCATCGATACCGAAAACGCCCCGCCGCACGAAAATCGCACGGCCGCGGCGGGAAAGACAAACGTAATCCCGATCCCCGGTGAGCGTCCGACAGTATCTTCGATCGGCCGGTGCCATTGCCTCAAAGGCAGCATCACCCGGCCGTAAGCCGAAAGGGGCAGCGTGCACAAACAGCACCTGCCCCTCTCGGCTGCAAATCACACAACCGTTTTCATTTACCGGTTCTGCATTTCGCCCCATTTGCATAACATGAATCACCCGATTACATTTCGTTCTTCAGCTTTTCAAGGCAGCTCGTGCAGATCCGTTTCCCCTTAAAATGCACGATATTGTCTACGTTATCGCAGAAAATACAGGCGGGTGCGTATTTGGAAAGAATGATCCGTTCATCATCGACAAAGATTTCAAGCGCATCCTTATCGTCAATATTCATCGTTTTGCGCAGCTCCGCAGGAAGGACAATACGGCCAAGCTGGTCAACGCGGCGGATAATACCGGTGGATTTCATCTGTTTTCCTCCTTAATATTATGGCATAAAATCAAAAAAATCTGCCGATCTTTTTCTATGTTCAGTTTAGCACACCCTGTCGAAAAAGTCAAGATAATTTTGAAAAAAGTAGAATTTTTTTACAGATTTGTCATGTTAATGGAAATCCGCACGAGAACACGTTTCCCGCGCACGGTCAAACATGATTTCAGGGGAAGGAATAGGTTTATGTTAGGGAAAATTTTTGGAATTCTCTCGCTCACCGCCCTCGTATACGGAATATGCACGGGCGAAGGAGAGGCGGTCGGCAATGCGGTGCTGGACGGTGCGTCAGCCGCGGTGGAGCTGACGCTGTCCCTTTGCGGAATGATGTGCCTCTGGTGCGGCATCATGCACGTGCTGAGGGAAGCGGGCGTCATATCCCGTCTTGCCCGTCTCTTTACCCCGCTTCTGCGCATCATTTTTCCGCACGCCGCCAAAACAGGTGTCGGAATGGAGGAAATCTCCGCCAACCTCAGCGCAAATCTGCTCGGACTCGGCAATGCGGCAACGCCGCTTGCCCTGCGCGCCATCGAGGCCATGGCAAAGGATAATCCCGAGCCTGACCGGGCGACCGACGATATGATTACGCTGACCGTCCTCAATACCGCGTCCTTCTCACTTCTTCCAACCACCGTTCTCACACTCAGACGGGCGGCAGGAGCCGCCTCTCCCTATGCCATTCTTCCCGCCGTTTGGATTTGCTCTGCCGCATCGGCATGCCTGGCCATCCTGCTCTGCCGCCTTGCCGCCTCGCTGGCGAGGGGAACCCGCCGATGACCCTCACCGCTGCCGCCGCGCTTGCTGTTCCGCTCGTTGTCGCCGCCGTCGGAGCAATCTGCTTGTTTGGCAAGAAAAACTATTTCCATTTTTTTCTCACGGGTGCCGCCGACGGGCTGCATACCGCCGTTGAGCTTCTTCCCACGCTCGTGGCATTGCTGGCCGCAGTCCGAATGCTCTCAGCCTCCGGTCTGCTTGCCGACGTGGCCGATCTGCTTTCCCCTGCCGCCGCCGCGATCGGGCTTCCCGCCGAATTGCTCCCTCTGCTTCTGAGTCGTCCTTTCTCGGGCAGCGCCGCCACTGCCGCTTACTCGGCCCTGCTGGCTGACAGCGGACCGGACAGCTTCCCCGCGCTTTGTGCCTCGGTCATTATGGGCTCGTCCGACACGGTGGTCTATATCTGTGCCGTCTATTTTGGGACGGCACGCGTCAGACATACCCGCCACGCACTCCCCTGTGCCTTTGCCGTCATGCTGTTCGGCATCTTCTTCTCTTCGGCCGTCTGCCGTTTTTTCTTTGGATGAATATTCCCCCCAAAAAACGGCAATCCTATCGATAAAGAACAAAAAGGCGGGATAATATGGTAAAAGGCTGTCAGAGATGCGCCGTCGTGCTGCGCGGAACGGGAAGCACGCTGTTTGACGAAGCATATTTTATTCTCAAGCCCGAAAAGAATACCGTTACCGAACAGCAGATGATTGAAGAGGCTAACCGCATTGTCAGGGAAAACGTATTCCGCCCGCGGCGCGGACGGGATGAAAGCTTTTTTGCCGCACGGATGCGTTGTTTTCTCCTCGGCCTGCTCAGCGGGGCAATTCCGGTTGCCCTCTTGTGGCTTTTTTTCGGCTGACCGAGATGGGGGTAAGGGAATTTCTCCCTTGACAAAACAGTGCGGATCGTGTATAATAAATGTACTTGAATTGACCGTTTTGTTTTATCCGAACAACAACGATGCCTCAGGTCGTGATCGATGTGCGTGGTCGTATCTCGGCATGAGGTTTACTTTCTGTGCGCAAAAATCCGCCTTCTCTTTTGCGCACACGTTTTCTGTTTGACAATTTTATCGCTGTATACATAATTGATATAAGAAAGGATTCCCGCAGAGGCGGGAACAGGTAAAAAAATGGCAAGAGCAAAAAAAGAAAAAGAAAAGGATTTGGGAAAAATACGCATCATCTCCCTTGGGGGACTGAATGAAATCGGAAAAAATCTCACGGTCATTGAGTACGAAAACGACATCGTTATCGTTGACTGCGGTCTCGGCTTTCCCGACGAGGAAATGCTCGGTATCGACCTCGTCATTCCCGATATTACCTATCTGGAAAAAAACCAGGACAGAATCCGCGGAATTCTCCTCACGCACGGACATGAGGACCATATCGGTGCCATCCCCTATATTCTGCGCAGCATCAACCCGCCCATCTACGGCACGAAGCTGACGCTCGGCATTATTGAGAACAAGCTTACCGAGCACCGCCTGCCCTGGCAGCCCAAGCTCAACGTAGTCAGCGCGGGCGACGTCCTCAAGCTTGGCGCGATGAGCGCAGAGTTCATCCGCGTCAATCATTCGATCGCCGATGCCTGCTGCATTGCACTCCGTACCCCGCTCGGCACCATTCTGCACACCGGTGACTTCAAGCTGGATATTTCTCCGATCGACGGCGAAATGATGGACGTAACGCGCCTGGGCGAGATCGGCCGTGAGGGCGTTCTTCTTCTGATGTGCGAATCCACCAATGCCGAACGCCACGGCTTCACCCCCTCCGAGCGCAAGGTCGGCGAATCGCTTGAATATATTTTCACCAAAAACACCGACAAGCGGCTGGTCATTGCAACCTTCTCCTCCAACGTCCATCGCGTTCAGCAGATTATCGACGCCTCCGCCAATCACGGACGCAAGGTCGCCATTACGGGACGCAGTATGTTAAACATCGTCGGTGCCGCGGTTGAGCTCGGCTATATGAAGGTGCCCTCGGGTGTGCTCATCGATATTGCTGACATTCGCCGCTTCAAGCCCGAAGAGCTGACCATCATCACGACGGGCAGCCAGGGCGAGCCGATGTCCGCTCTTTATCGCATGGCCTTCAACGAGCACGATAAGGTTACGCTCGGTCGAAATGATCTGGTCGTGCTCAGCTCCTCGGCCATTCCCGGCAACGAAAAGCTGGTCGGCCGCATCATCAACGAGCTCTCCAAGAACGGCGTCGGCGTTCTGCACGACTCGGTCGTCGAGGTTCACGTGTCGGGACACGCCTGCCAGGAAGAGCTCAAGTTAATGCAGGCCCTGACCAAACCGAAATACTTTATGCCCATCCACGGCGAATTTCGTCACCTTGCCGCCAACCGCGAATTGGCACTCTTCATGGGGATGGAGGATCGCAACATTTTTATCTCCGACATCGGCCGTGTGCTTGAAATCGATCAGCACGGTGCGCGCTTCAACGGCACGGTTCCCGCAGGCAAAATCCTCGTCGACGGCTACGGCATCGGTGACGTGGGCAACATCGTGCTCCGCGACCGACGCCACCTCTCACAGGACGGTCTGATCGTCGTGGTGGCAACCGTGGACATCGAGGAAGGCATGCTTCTCTCCGGTCCCGATATCATCTCGCGCGGATTCGTCTACGTCCGCGAATCGGAAGAGCTGATGGAGCAGGCACGCCAGCTCGCACTCGATGCCCTCTCCGATTGCCTGGATACCGGCGTTGTCGACCGCATGGAGATCAAGAGCAAGGTCAAGGACGATCTGTCCAAGTTCCTTTACGCCAAAACCAAGCGTAAACCGATGGTTCTCCCGGTTATCATGAACGTCTGACGGCGAAAAAAGATTTTGCGCGCCAAATTGCGCAAAATCTACATAAATTTATTATTTGTACACGAAACATTCACAAAACATTCATGAAAGATCGGTAAAATAAAAAGAGTATTTTTACCATATATCAAAAAGAAAAAACAAGAAAAGGCGGTATTCCGACCATGGCAAAAAACAAGAAAAAAATCTCCGGACAGGATCTTACCGTTAAGATCGTCCTTGCTGTCACTGCGATTGTTATCATCGGCTGTTTATGCGGCTTGATCATCAGCGGCCCGCTGTTCCGCATCGTTTCCCCGCTCGCCTCTGACAATTTCAAGGTCAGCGGCCCTATGATGAAATACTACTATCAGAGCACCTACCTGAATCTCGTCTCGCAGATGGGCGACTATCTCTCCTACACGGGTCTGGACACCTCCAAGCCGCTTGACAAGCAGTCCTTCATGGGCAGCGAGCAGACCTGGCACGACTACCTGATCGAAACCTCCACCGCGCAGACCAAGCAGACGCTTGTTTTGGCTGAGGCCGCAAAGGCTGCCGGTATGACTATCACCGAAGAGGACGAGGCGACCATCAAGGAAAATTTTGACGCAATGCAGCAGGCTGCAACCCAGTACGGTTATCCCACGCTGAATTCGTTCATCGCCGCACAGTATGGCGAAGGCTTGAAGGAAAAGGATGTTCGCCGCGCACTTGAGCTCACCATCCTGGCAAGCAAATACTCGGAAAAGATCGCCGATGAAATCGTAATCACCGACGATGAAATCAACACCTTCTTCACCGAGAACGAAAAGAATTATACCTACGTTTCCCTCCGTCAGACCACCTTCTCCGCAACCAATGCACTCAACATTGAGGGTTTGACCGATGCAGAAAAGGCAGACATCATTGCAGGCTATAAAAAATCTGCCGAGGAGCTCGCCGCCACCAAGTCGGTTGAAGAATTTGAACTTTATATGACCGACTACATGAAGCAGAACGTTGCCGAAGGCGGTACGGGTGAGATCACCGAGGAAAACATTGCAAGCAATCTTGAAGCAACCAAGTACCCCAACTATACCTCGCGCGACACCGAACAGGGCAAATGGGCCTTTGCCGAGGAACGCAAGGTTGGCGACACCACCATCATTGAGAACGAAGCAGGCACCGAGTTCACCGTCTGCATGATTGAAGAAACCAAGACCCGCAGTGAGGATCTCTCCCGCAACGTCCGTCACATTCTCTTCCTCGCAAGCGAGCATACCGACGCTGCCGGCGCAAAGGCCGCCGCGGAGGAGGTTCTGGCTAAGTGGAACGCAGGCGAGAAGACCGAAGAAGCCTTTGCCGCACTGGCACGCGAATACTCCGAGGATCCCGGATCTGCGAAAGAAGGCGGTCTCTACGAGAACGTCCTCCCCGGCGAGATGGTTTCCGAGTTTGACGGCTGGCTGTACGCTGAAGAGCGTAAGGCCGGCGATGTAGAAATCGTTGAGTCTGCCGATTACGGTGCACACATCATGTTCTACGTGGGCGAAGGTCAGCCCGAATGGGAAATCACCGTCCGTTCCGATATTACCGAGAAGAAGTACAGCGAGGCTTATGACGCACTTGCTTCGGCAACCGAAATCAAGGAAAGCAAATTTGCAATGGGCCTGGTAGGCTAAACCGAAGGGCATATAAAAAGAAGACGTCTCACCGCAGAAGTCGGATCGTAGCCATGTCGTTCTGTGAGCCAAGGAGTTGTGTGATGAAATTGTCTTCCTAAGACCGCTTGGCCTCCGACTTACTTGCTTCGGCAACCGAAATCAAGGAAAGCAAATTTGCAATGGGCCTGGTAGGCTAAACCGAAGGGCATATAAAAAGAAGACGTCTCACCGCAG
>JAZNCR010000145.1:0-6554 GCA_045587605.1 Eubacteriales bacterium | reverse complement strand
TGCAACTGTTACTTGCTACCCGTAAACGGGGCGCTATAAGCCTCCCTTTACACAAGGGAGCCTTTAGTGCAAAAACTTTCTGCACTGACTTTTCCTTTGCTTTCTGCTCATCGGCAATAGCCTTTTTTGAACCCCGCCACTATGGCGGGGTTTTCGGAATACAAAAAAGATGCCGCGCAGAATGCGCGGCATCTTTGAGGGATGGAATGAAATTACTCGGAGACAGCGGTCGTGAAGCGGCCGTAATCGGCGAGCTTGGTGTTTCTGAAGTCGCGGATACCGCCCCAGAAGCTCTTCACACCCGACAGATCATCGTGAATGAGGGACGCATCCTGGTTGAACACAACCGGGATAACAGGCATCTCGCCAACGAGAAGTGCCTCTGCCTCATGCAGAATGACAGAACGGGCAACCATATCCTTCTCGGCAAACGCCTCCTCGATCTTGGCATTGTAGGCTTCGTTATCAAAGCCGGTGCAGTGCGGCTGTGCGATATATTCGCCGGTAGAATTGTCGACCTTCTGACCGGAGAAGAGCTTCGCATAGGGAGCGAGCACCGAATAGGGATTTACGGTCAGCGCGGATGCATCGATTGCAATCACGTCATAGTCGCCGGCAATAAATGCCTTGTTGAATGCATCGTCATAAATTGCTTCGATTCGGGATGCAGGGGACTCAAAGGAGAGCTCACGCAGCGTAACGGTAAAGCCAAGCTGCTCCCATGCTGCCTTTGCCATCTCGGCGATGGCACGGTCAGCGTCATCAGCACGGTGGGTCAGCGTAAAGGAACCGCCGCTCACACCTGCACTTGCCAGCAGGCTCTTTGCACCTGCGATATCGGCCGTAGATGCAATCAGATCACCGCCTACCTCGCGGAAGAGCTTATCGGCGGAGGTGGAATCAAAGACTGCATAAGGAACGTAACCGGTAGCGGGACGGGCATAAACAACCTTCTCGGCAATTGCCTGACGGTCAAGTGCCATCGAGAGGGCACGGCGAACCTCTGCCTTTGCGAAGAGCGGATTATTGGTATTGAAGTAATACGCATGAGTAGACGCAAGGTCGGTGATCTCGACCGAATCCTTGTATGCAGCGCGCTGATCCAGCGGCAGCTCATTGTTGTAGAAGAGGGTATCGCCGTTGTATGCATCAAGCTGCTCTGCGGGAGATGCGGTGAAGTTGATCACGATGCGGAAGGGGTTAACCGACTTATTGAGCACGTCTGCATCCTTCTTATCGGTCTTGCGGAAATAGTAGGAGTTACGCTCAAGAATCAGACTTTCGCCGTAAACCACGCGGCGCATCATGAACGGACCGCTGCAGACGGTGTTGACCGGCTTCTTCGACCAGTCGGGAGAACGGCTGATAATATCCTCGCGGAGCGGAACCAGCGCATAGCTTGCCAGGTTGACCATAAACTGATCGTAATCGATCTTACCCTCAAAGGTGATCTCAACAATCTGCTCACCGACAGCGGCAACACCGAGGTCGTCGATAGAGGCGTCACCCGATTTTACAGCGCGGGCATTCTTGACGTCAAAGAGAAGCGCGCAGGCTTCGCTCGAAAACTCGGGGTCAAGAATACGCTTCCAAGAGTAAACGACGTCGTTTGCGGAAACGTAAGTACCGTCACTCCAGCAGGTGTTCTTGTGCAGGGTGAGCAGCATCTGGTATTCGTTCTTAACGGTATTTTCCTTGATCTCAACCTTATCTACAAGAGCCTTTACCGTTTTTCCGTTTTCAGCGATACGGAACAGCGGCTCGTACATCATGCTGATGACCTTCATTGCCGAATCGTTGTATACGGCAACCTGCGGGTCAAAATCGTAAATCTCGGTTCCGAGATACATATTGATATGTGCACCCTTATCCGTTTCGCCCTGGAGCCTGTCACGGGTGGTGCAGCCGACGGCTGCAGTCAGCACGGTGAGCAAGCAAAGGGTCAAGGCCAGAACTCTCTTCATCATAATTTGGTGTTTCCTCCTCACGCTTAAGAAAAAATCAGAAATAAACACTTACCTGATATTACCCAAGTATTATATCACGAAACGGCATACAAATCAATCTTTTCTGCCATTCAAGAGAAATATTTGGGCAACCGCACAATTTTCGGCTCCAATATTTGTGCATTTCGACCGCAGGAAAGGTCAAAAATCCGCTTATGGTTTATCTTTGCTATTATACCGCATTTTTCATCCTTTTGCAACCCTTTTCCTGCATTTTTGTTCTTTTCTTTTTTGAATTTTTGGGCCGAAACGGGCAAGAATACAGACAGAAGAAAGAAGAAAAATATCTGGCATGAACGGAGATAAATGATGCAGAATTTTGCTTATCCGCGCACCGACCTTGCATGTGAAACCCGTCCCCCAAAGCTGCCGCCCATGCGCGGTATCCGTGCTGAAGAATCGACGGTCGGGAAAATTGCGCTGTCCGATCTTTCTATTTTAGACGACGATGCCGCTGAGCTGATCGGCAAGCCATGCGGGCGTTATCTCACGCTGAGTCTCGGGAAGCTTTGGAAAAGCGCCGAGGAGGATTTCGCCGCCTTTCGTGATCTGCTCTCCGAAAAATTGTTTGACTTTGCCTGTCATATGACAAAGAAAACACCCGACGAGAGCTTCGGGGTTCTGGTTGCAGGACTCGGCAATCGCGATATTACGGCCGATGCCATCGGTCCCAAGACAGTACAAAAGATTTCGGCAACCCGTCATTTGCGCACCTACGACCCCAATGCTTATGCGCTGATCGGACGCTGCGCACTCTCGGCACTTGCGCCCGGCGTTCTCGGGCAAACGGGAATCGAGACGGTTGAGCTGATCCGGGGGGCGGCAGAAAATGCCAAGCCGGATCTCGTCATCGCTGTTGACGCGCTCGTTGCCCGTTCCTGCGAACGGCTCGCCTCCACCGTTCAGCTCTGTGACAGAGGAATTGATCCCGGCTCGGGAATCGGAAACAACCGATGCTCCATCTGCCGCGATTCGGTCGGCGTTCCGGTTCTCGCGCTCGGCGTACCGACGGTCGTCGATTCCTCTACGCTGGTCTACGATGCACTCGCGCAAGCCGGAATCGGGGAAATCGGTGATGATCTCAGAGCAGTACTTGAGAACGGGCGCGGCTTTTTCGTTTCGCCCAAGGAAAGCGACATCATTACCGAGCGTCTCTCTGCACTTCTGGCCGAGTCAATCGAGTGCGCCTTTACGGTTGCGGAATAAAATTCGGTGTCCGGGCATATCTATATAACGGACAAGATTCCGCACGAACAGAAAGGACGGACGATCAGAATGGATGAAGAAAAAATCACAAACGATATACCGAGACTGCCGCCGCCGGACGCGATTCCCCTCTCCGCCCCCTGCATTTCCGCTAAATATGCCCGACTGCTTCGCCGCGCATATACCGTCTGGTGCACGCTCACCCTCTTTGCGGCGTCGCTTACCCTCGTGATGCTCTGCACCGGCGGCGTCATGCATCTGCGCGAGAGCGGAGACGGCTATCTGCGCCGCCTTGTGCTGACCCGTGTGTTGGGGGTTGGAAGCGGCGCAGAGGACGACTCTCTCATTGAGCTCATGCTCGGACAAATTCTTTACCCGCGCGGCATGAATACGCTTGAAGCCGCCGTTATTCCCGAAGGAGCAGAAACCCTTCCGCCCCCCGAGGCGATTCAGCCCGCAGAAAGCATCCCGGCAGAGGATGCGCCGGAGCCAATTGACGTTTATGCCTACGATCCGGACGCTGTCCCCCCGGGAGAGCTGCCGATACTTCCGCTTGACCTGAGCCTTTCCGAATACGGCTCTCTCTACATCAGCAACGAAACTGCGTATACACCGGATATTGCCGCTCTGCTGGAGAAGGAAGATGTCCTGCCGCCCTACGATCCGGAATCGGCACTTCTCTACCCCGTGCCCGATCCCATCGCACTGATTCTGCACACGCACGGCACCGAGGCTTACTCCCCCGACGGTGCGATTTCCTACGCCGAGACAGACGATTACGCCCGGTCCTCCGATCCGCGAGAGAACGTGATTGCAGTCGGCGAGCGGATGGCCGAGGTGCTGCGGGATAACGGGGTTCCCACGCTGCATTGCATCATTCTGCACGACAAGGACGCATACCGCGATTCTTATCTTAAAGCAGCCGAGACCATCCGCGCCTATCTCGCCGAATATCCCTCTATCCAATATATCTTTGACGTCCATCGCGACGCACTGATCCGTGGAGAGGGGGATCTCGTCCGCCCGGTTACCGCCGTTGGCGATGAGGCCGTCGCACAGGTTATGGTGGTGGCAGGCAGCGATTACAAGGGGGCGGTTTTTCCCGACTGGCAGAACAACCTTGCCTTTGGGCTTCAGCTGCGCGAAAATCTCAATCTCGCCTATCCAGGTCTTGCACGGCCGGTCTATCTCAGAGGCGCAGCCTTCAATGAGCATCTCGGTCCCCTCTCGCTGCTACTGGAAATCGGTGCCAGCGGAAACAGCCTTGAGGAGGCCCTTCGCGCAGGAGAGCTGGTCGCCGAGACGCTGGCTGATATGATTCGCCATGCGAAATGATACATAGCCACCAAGCCGCCGTACCGAAAGGAACGGCGGCTTTTTCGTATGTAACCTGCCATTGACAGTCGGTTTGATCCGTGCTATAATAAAGTATTCACAATAAAATGGGGGGGAGAAGAATGCCGAAGAATAGACGGGACGAGGAGCTTGACCGCTTTTGGACGATCGACGAGCTGCTGCCGAAGCGGCAGAACACACAGAAGATCCCGCCCCAGCCCTATTCCACCGACACGGTGGAGCTGACCATAGACCCGCCCTCGGGGGAAAGCAAGCCAAGTGCTTCGCCGCTGACCCGGACGCAGGGGACGGCATCAGCTTCGGCACAGCCGTCAGCCCCCCTGGTCTATCACACCATCCCGCCGCGCGAAGCGGTCGAGGTGCGCCAAAAGCCGGATCCCGTTGATACCTACAAGCCCGAGAATTCGCTTCTTCATGCCGTGCGCATCTATCGCTGGCCGACCGAGTACGATTACTATGCACGCTTTATGCAGGATGCGCGCCGCTATCTTCACGCCGATGCTCCGCCCTGCCCGCACGTGTCCTTTTTCTCCTACGTTCCGCAGTACACCCAGCTGACCGAAAATCGGCTGAACTGGTATCTTTTCTGGCGCTCACAGGTACGCGCGGGAATTTATCCCGAGTGTGACTACACCTATCTTTTGCTTTATCTTTATGAAATCATCAATCTTGGCCGGGAGATTCCGCCGGGGGAAGGACTGAGCGCACTATGTGCGCTTTGGCTCAGCTACCGCACCGTTTATCCTCGTCTTGACCGTTTTCTTGGCGAATGGATCTGCGATTATTGTCTGATCCATCATCTGCCTCCCCCCACCGATATGCTCGGACAGGATGCGGGAATTCTGATCCACGGCTCGGGACTAAAGGAATTCTGGCTGTCCGATCCCCAAAAGAACGGTGATGCCTATGTGGAGGCACTTCTGCAATTCGCATCCAACTACGACTACCGCAAGAGCAAATTTGCCTCGGGAGAAAATCTTCCCCTCTACGACAGGCATATCCGCGGTGCGCTGGCATACGTCGTCGCACAGTCGGCTGACGATCCCCATCATCCGCTCTCGGGCAAGGGTCTGCAGGACAGTACGCACACCCGCGATGCATTCGGCGGCGCACTCTGTGCACACGAAAACAAATTCCGCATTGAGGTCGATTACTTCTGCTTTACCCGATCGCACGAGCTCCGTTTCTTGGTGAGCGATATCATCAAGTACACCGAAAATCGACTGCGCGCGCATCTCGGCATCAAATCCCGCCTCGGTCTTTACGCCCTCCCCAACGATATTCGCGCAAGCATTGACGCCTATATCGATCGATCGCTTCCGCGCAGGCAGGCGCTCACCCCGGCAAAAAAAGCCGAAATCGCCGAAGAGAAACGATACGCCGCCTTCTATGAGCCTCTTACCGACACCCTGTCAACCGACCGTGCCGTCGAAATCGAGAGAGCTTCCTGGCAGACGACACAGCGACTTGTGGAGGCTTTTGACGATGCAGAGGAAGATACCGCTCCTCCTGCGCCTTCCCCCATCCAGACGCCGCCGGCCGAAGCGTCCGTCGGTCTTGCCGGACGCCTTTTGCGCGACGGACTTGCCGATATCGTCCGTGCGATTTCCACCGGCAACTCTGCCGCCGCCCGTGCGGCCGCTGACCGTGCGAAAATTATGCTTGACGCGGCAATCGAGCGGATCAACGAGGCGGCAATCGATGCATACGGAGATATCCTGATTGAGGATAACGGCGACGGATACGCCGTCATCGATGACTATCGCGGCGAGATTGCCGATTTATAAATTCCAAAGGGGTGTCACGCAAATGTGTGATGTCCTTATCGAAGAAATTGAAATAGGGGTATAGGCATAGCCCGATGCATTTGTAATACAAATGCGAAACTGGTGATAAAAACAGAAGAGAGAGTTTCACGGAAGTAGAATTCGTGAAGCTCTCTCTTTTCTGCTTTTCAGTTTAGAGTTAGGAGTTATGCGTTTGCTA
>JAZNCR010000144.1:0-16795 GCA_045587605.1 Eubacteriales bacterium | reverse complement strand
TGCATTTGTAATACAAATGCGAAACTGGTGATAAAAACAGAAGAGAGAGTTTCACGGAAGTAGAATTCGTGAAGCTCTCTCTTTTCTGCTTTTCAGTTTAGAGTTAGGAGTTATGCGTTTGCTATCGCAAACGTTATGATACGATTGCCCCTGTAGCCTTCAACTTGGCGAAGCCAACCATAACGATGCGGAGCATCTCATAACGCATAGCTTGCCCCCATGGGCAATCATAGTTTAGCGTGATTTGTCCGTTAAGGACATCACGCTAAAGCGCGACACCCCTTTTTGTCGTCCTCGAGCATTATCGTCTTACCCGCCACAGCTTTTTCCCGTCGCTGACGTAGACGAGCGTTCCGTCCAGATCGGTTCGGCCAACGGCAATATCCCGATCGGCAAGCATATCCAGCACACGGCGGGACGGGTGTCCGTATGCATTGTTCCATCCGCACGAAATAATGGCAAAGCGAGGAGCAACCGCATCAAGGAAGGCAGCCGCAGTAGAATCGTCTGCACCGTGATGGGCAATCTTGAGCAGATCGGCGCGCAGATCATCCCTCTGCGAAAGAAGATTAAGCTCAATTTTCTCCCCAACATCTCCCATCAGCAAAACGGCGGTTTTCCCATAGCTGACACGGGTTACGATGCTTGCGTGATTCCCCTTGCTCTGTCCGCGCGGCGGCGGTGACAGAAAAGAGACCTCCGCTCTGCCGAGCGAAAAGCTTGTCCCGGCTGTCCCGTTCAAAAGCGCACACCGTTCATCCGCGATCAAGCTAAGCAAGCGAAGATAGTTCTCGCTTTTCTCCGCATACGGAGAAACGTAAACCCGTGACACCGCAAACCGTCGGAGAACGAGGTCGGCCCCGCCGATATGATCCTCGTCGGAATGGGTAAGCACGAGCACGTCGATCCGACCGACACCAAGGGCCGCCAGCACGGCGCAAAGCTCCTCCTCCGCGACACCGGGCCCCGCATCAATCAGCATCGTTTCCCCGGCAGAGCAGATCAAGGTTGCATCGCCCTGACCGACGTCAATGGCATAAACGGTAAGATGGCTTCGGTTGATACAAAAAATCGTCCCGCTGACGGCCGAAAGCAAAAGTATAATTACAAGCGCAAGCAGAAGCCATTTTCCGATTCTTTTCATTCTTACGTCATCTCACCGCCTCTCTCGTATATCTGTCAAAGCGCATGAAAGGGAGTCTTTATCCGAAGACTCCCCTTTGCACACTTTTTTCGTTATTCACCCATCGCAGCCTTATCCGCAATCAGAATCACGTTGGAATGGAGGTTAAGCATGGTTGCGGGGCAATGGCAGTCGACCTTTCCCTCAAGCAGACGAGCAACCGCCTCAGCCTTGTCCTTGCCGCTGACCATCAGCAGAATACAGCGCGCCTTGAAGATAGAGCCGATTCCCATCGTCATCGCCTTTCTCGGCATCTCCTCAACCGAGGTGAAATTGCGGGAATTCGCCTCGATGGTGGATTCGGTCAGGTCGGTACAATGCGTCCAGGGATTGAGCACGTCCGCCGGCTCGTTGAAGCCGACATGCCCGTTTCGACCGATACCGAGCACCTGCAAATCAATTCCGCCAAGCGAATCAATTAGCTTCTCATAGCGCGCCCCCTCGGCGGCAGTATCCTCCGCCAAGCCGTTCGGCACGTTCGTATTTGCAGGATCAATATCCACCCGATTAAACAGGCGATGGTTCATAAAATAACGGTAGCTCTGCTCGCTCTCGGGGGAAAGCGGATAGTATTCGTCAAGATTTACGGTACGCACGTCGGCAAAGCTGATCTTGCCCGCCCGGTAGTCCTTCACGAGCTCATCGTACATGCCCTCGGGTGTGGAGCCGGTGGCAAGCCCCAGCACACAGCTCGGCTTGAGCATAATTTCGGCAGCCACGATATCGGCCGCGCGGCGAGACATCTCCGCGTAATCTGCACAAATAACGGTACGAAGCATTTTTCGGCTCCTCCTTTGCGGACAACTTGTCCTTTTCTTTTTTTGAGCAAATTTTGTTTCCTTGAACAGTATACACGTAAATCGTCTTCTTTTCAAGGGAGAGCAAAAAAATCTTTCCCCTTGTGTGCAAAAAAACACCCTTCATTCGGGGGAATGAAGGGTGTAGTAAGCCTTATGCCTGCTCCTCAGCCGGTGCCTCGTCGGAGTAAACGAGCTCTTCGGTGTCGGCAACAGCCTCTGCCTCTGCCTGTGCCTCATCCAGCAGTGCGCGGATAGACAGGCTGACAGTGTGCTTCTCTTCGTTGATGTCGGTGATCTTGACGTCAACCTCCTGGCCGAGCTCCAGCACATCGGCGGGCTTGCCGATCTTGGTCTGTGCGATCTGCGAAATGTGGATCAGACCGTCAACGCCTTCGATGATCTCAGCGAATGCGCCGAAGGGCATCATGTTGACAATCTTAACGGTGATCACGTCGCCGATTGCATAGTTGGTGGTGAAGATATACCAGGGGTTAGACTCTGCGGTCTTGTATCCCAGGGAAATACGCTTCTTCTCAGCGTCGAAATCCTTAACGTAAACGTTCAGGGTCTCGCCGATCGAAACAACGTCAGCAGGAGACTTGAGGCGGGGCCAGGACAGCACAGAGGTATGTACCATACCGCCTACGCCGCCGAGAGCAACGAATGCACCGTAGCTGGTCATGCTCTTGACCACGCCGGTGTACTGCTTGCCAACCTCGATGTCTGCCCAGAAAGCAGCCTCTCGTGCCTTGCGCTCCTCACGGATAACGGCACGCATGGAACCGTATGCGCGATGCTGACGGTCCTTGATCTCGATGATCTTGAAGCGAACGGTCTGACCGACAAGCGTGGTGAGATCGCCGTCCTTCGGAACGCCAGTGTGTGCGCCGGGGATGAAAACGCGGACTGCAGAGGTCAGCGCAATGACGCCGCCACGAACAGCCTCAACAACCTTACCCTCGAGCACGGTATCATTGGCCTGTGCATCAACGATGACCTGCCAGTTCTTGTTTGCGTCAACACGCTTCTTGGAAAGCGTGGCAACGCCGTCGAGATCGCTGACGCGGATAACGAAAGCTTCGATCTCGTCGCCGACCTTGTACTGCTCGGTCAGCTTTACAGAAGGATCGTCGGTGATCTGATCCGCAACGATGATGCCGGTCACTTTGGCGCCGAGATCAAGCTGCAGCTCGCTGTTCGTAACCGAGGTCACGATACCCTTGACGATGTCTCCTGTATTTAAAGTGATGAGAGATTCTTCGAGCATTTGTGCAAAATTTTCGCTCATGGTTTTATATACCTCCTCTATAATACCGCCGGGTGTCGATGCACCTGCGGCTATTCCCAGCCGAATAAAAGGCGGAAATGGTTTCATCATGCAAAGATCCGCCGCCGTTTCAATGAAGCGGGTATCTCTGCAGTTTGCCCGGCAAATATCGTAGAGCTTGGTCGTATTTGAGCTGTTTTTACTACCGATCACGATCATCGCATCGCACGCGGCAGACAGCTTTTCGGCCTCTTTCTGGCGAATTTCCGTAACACTACATATTGTATCAAAAATAATTGGATTTGTACAGAGGTTTTTGAGAATTTCTATGGATTTTTTCCATTCCGACAATTTTTGTGTCGTTTGTGCGGCAATCACGACCTGCTTTTTGTGCAAACTATCCAGTTCGTTTCGTCGAAGTGCACACTCAAGCTCATTTGCGTCGGCAAAAACCCGTCCCTCGCCGTTCACATAGCTCATAATTCCCACAACCTCGGGATGCTCTGCCGCGCCGAGAAGCAGGAAAATCCTTCCCTCCCCCGAGTTTTCCGCCGCAATCCGATGTACCTTTTTTACATAGGGACAGGTACAGTCCTCAACACGGAAATACGGGTTTTGCCTGCTGCATTCACGCAGCTGCTCCTCGATCCGGTGCTCAATCCCATGCGCACGGATGAGCACGGTTACCGGACGTGCGGCATCCGCTTCGACAGCCATGCTTTTCGCTTCGTCAGCCGTAACCACTTGCACACCCCGTGCAGCCATCGCCTCTTCAAAGGAACGGTTATGGATCAGCTGACCGAGCGTACAGATACGTGCACCGTCGGGGGCTTCGTCAAGCAAGGCCTCAAGACGGTCTGCCGCCCGTTTTACGCCGAAACAGAATCCCGCGTTTTTGGCAATCCGAATCCGTTCATCCATCTGCGCGATCTCCCAAAAGACAGATCTCTTCAAACACCGTCTGTGTCAAGCGGGAAAATTCTCCCGATGCGGACGCATCGACGGCAAGCTTCTCCGCCGTAAGCGGAGTGCCGACCAGAACCCGAACCCGTCGGAAGGGACGGAATTTGTTGTCCTTGGTCTTGATGCAGATCGGAATAATCGGCGCGCCCGAACGGACGGCAATCATAACCGCACCGTTCTTTGGCTTGGTCTCTCTGAGCGGCACGCCGCGATAGCGGTGGCCCTGAATGAAAATGCCAACACTTTCCTTTTCCCGCAGAAGCTCAATCGCATGGCGGATCGCGCCGACGTCAGCCCCCCCGCGGTCGACCGGGAAAGCCCCGAGTGCGCGGATCAGCTGGGCAAGCAGCGGGATCTTGAACAGCTCTTTTTTGGACATATAATGCACCTGCGTTCGCCCGATACCGCAGACAAAAATCGGGTCAAGCGCAGAGATATGGTTGGAGCAATAGATATATCCGCCCTCGGCGGGGAGATTTTCCGCCCCCTCAAGGCGAACCCGGAAAAGCCACATCAGCGTGCGGGCAACAAGCTTATGGGCAACGGCATAAAAGCGACCCGAATCCTTCTTCTCTTTTGCCATTTTAATTTCCTCCGGCAGGCATTACGCCGGTTTTGGCGGCAATGATGCCAAGAACGAAGCCAACACTCTCTTCAAAGCTGAAACCGGTATTGTCAAAGTAAAGTGCGTCTTCCGCCGCCGCGGTCGGTGCGATCGCACGGCTGCTGTCGCGGGTATCACGCTCGTTCATTTCACGCAGAACATCCGCAAAGGTGGTTTCAATGCCCTTTCCGCAAAGCTCACGGTATCTGCGCTCGGCACGGCATTCGGGAGATGCGGTCAGGAAAATCTTCACCTCCGCATCGGGCAGAATTACCGTTCCGATATCCCGTCCGTCCATAATCACACTGTTCTTCCGCGCGATCTCCCGCTGTGTCTCAAGTAAAAAGGCACGGACAGCAGGCAGAGCCGAAACAGCAGACGCATAATGCGACATCTCGGGGGTACGGATCGCGTCACCGACACATTCACCGTTCAGATAAACCTGCTGTCCGCCGTTCTCATAACGGATTTCCAGATGAATATCCGGAAGCAGGGCAGACACGGCAGTCTCATCCGACGGATCGGTTTCCTTACGGCGGACGTAGAGCCCAACGGTGCGGTAAAGTGCACCGGTATCCACATAAACAATACCCAATTTCGCGGCAATCGCACGCGCAACCGTACTCTTGCCCGCGCCGCCGGGACCGTCAAGCGCAATATTAATTTTCATTTTCGTTCCTTTCCGATCATCCCCACGCCGCGTGCTCGCCGGCGAGCATGGCGGTGGAAAATGCGATCTGTAGATTATATCCGCCCGTATAGGCATCAAGATCAAGCAATTCTCCGGCAAAATACAGACCGGATGCAAGCTTTGAGGCCATACTTGAGGGATCAACTTCCTTCAGATTTACGCCCCCCGCCGTGATAATCGCTTCATTGATGGGGCGGAATCCGCAAAGAGAAACGGGCATTCCTTTAAGCAGAGCGCCAAGTGCCAGTCTTTCCTCACGGGTAATCAGATTGACCTTTTTTCGCGGATCGATTCCCGATCGCTCCACGACCACGGGAATCAGCTTTTGCGGGAGAAGATCTCCCATGGCATTGAGAAAGTCTCTGTTTGCATATTTGGCAAAATCCGAAAGCAGACGTGCATCCAGCTGCTTGTCGGTCAGCGCCGGCTTGAGATCGATCACCGCCTGATAGCGACCGGGGGCAATATCACGGATATGCGCCGAAGCACTGAGTATCATCGGCCCTGTCAGACCGAAGTGCGTAAACATCATCTCTCCGAAATCCTCGTACACAGTTTTGCCGCTCTCCCGTAAGATGATACGCAGGGCTGTGTTTTTGAGGGAAAGCCCCTGCATACGGCGGCAAATCGGATCGTCCGAGACGATGGGAACAAGCGAGGGGATGAGCGGCGTAACCGTATGTCCCGCGCGGCGGGCAAAACGGTATCCGTCACCGTCAGATCCCGTGCCCGGGTAGGACATCCCACCCGTACAGAGAATCACCGCATCAAAAGCCCTCTCTCCCGCGGCTGTACGCACGCCTCTCACCGCACCGTCCTCCATCCAAAGGTCGTTCACCCGGGCGTGCACGGTATGCACACCGGCGCGGCGGGCATCGGCGACGAGCGCATCGACAATGTCGGAGGCCCTGTCGGAGACGGGAAAAACGCGGCGGCCGCGCTCTATCTTCAGCGGAACGCCGAGTGCTTCGAAGTGCGCCATTGTATCGTCGGGTGAGAAGCGGGCAAGCGCGGCATAAAGAAAGCGTGCATTCTGCGGGACGGCCTCCATGAATTCAGCCGTCGTGCAGGCATTTGTCACGTTGCAGCGCCCTTTTCCCGTGATGCGCAGCTTTCGGCCGGGACGGTCGTTGCGCTCGTAAAGTGTAACCTCCGCCCCATTCCGTGCGGCGGCAGCGGCGGCCACAAGTCCCGCCGCCCCCGCGCCGACCACGGCAATCCGACGGGGAGAAAAATCAGCCATGGGTCTTATCATAGACGTCGTATTCGTCCCAAATCGTCTCCAGACGGCGGAAGAGGACGTCGAGCTCTTCCTGCTTTCTCATCGAAACGGCGGCAATCATGGCATTGATCAGACTGAGGGGAGCGACGAGCGAATCAACGAAGGAAACCATATCGCTCTGCGCGGTCAGCAACTCATCCGCATACTGGGCAATGGGAGAGAGTGCACTGTCGGTAATGGCAATCACGTTTGCACCGTTCTCACGGGCATATTCAAGTGCGTTGATGGTTCGCTTGGAATATCGCGGGAAGCTGATGCCGATCATCACGTCGCCCTTGCCTACCCGCAGAATCCGCTCGAACATTTCGCTGCCCGAGGTAGTCTGTACAAAGCGCACGTTATCAAAAATCATCTGAAAATGCTGACTGAGGAAGGAAGCGAGCGAGGCGGAGGAACGAACGCCGATAATATAGATATTGCGTGCCGCAAGAATCTGATCAATTGCGCTGTTGAATACGTCGCGGTCGATCATATCCAGCGTATGGCGGATCCGTTCGGCATCCGAATTGAGCACCTTCTCTAACATATCCCCGTCGCCGATCAGATTGTTGGCAACCTCGATGCGCTGGAAGGAAGTCAGCTTAGTTCGGATAAGGTCCTGCAGAGACCGCTGGAGTTCGGGATAGCCGTCAAAGCCGAGCTCCAGGGCAAAACGGACGACGGTCGATTCAGACACGCCGACAAGCCCGCCCAGCTTTGATGCGGTCATATACGCCGCCTTCTCGTAGTGTGCAAGAATATAATTGGCAATTTGCTTCTGCCCCTTGGAAAATTCGGGCATCCGCGTTTTGATCACACTCAGTAACTCCTGATTTAACATATATCCTACCTCATTTTCCGGCACGCGCAAGATGCAGCGTGCTTTCCTTCATTTTTGAGAGCATACCTTATATAATTATATCTTATTTCCCAAAAAAAGTCAAGGCAATGGAAAATTTTTCTGCCCGCTCTTGCATAATCTCCTTTTATCGTGTATGATATATGCAGAACACGAAGGAGGGGATATATCCATGATCGGATATTTTTTGGGAGCTGCGGTTCTGCTTGCAATTGGCCTGCTGACAGGCGCACGCTGGGCATTCGCACAGGCCTTCGCTCCGCCGCGCGGCCTTGACCCGACAGCACTGCCCGACGGAGAACAGTATACGGCAAAGGCTCGGCAGATGAAGAGCTTGATTGCCGAAATGGAAGAAATCCCCTATGAACCCATCCGCATCACGGCACGGGATGGCACCCCACTCTTCGGACGGTATTATCACCTCAGCGACAACGCACCGCTGCAGATTCAGATGCACGGCTATCACGGCAGTGCTCTGCGGGATTTCTGCGGCGGAAACAAAATTGCACGCGAATCGGGTCAGAACACGCTGGTCGTCGATCAGCGGGCGCACGGGCAAAGCGGCGGGGGCGCCGTCACCTTTGGGATTCTCGAACGCTATGACTGTCTTGACTGGATTCTCTACGCACAAAGCCGGTTTGGAGATATTCCGATCGTTCTTTCGGGCGTATCCATGGGTGCGGCAACCGTTCTGATGACAGCGGGGCTTCCCCTTCCAAGCCAGGTCAGAGCGGTGATTGCCGACAGCCCTTATTCTTCCCCTGAGGCGATTATTCGCCGCGTTGCCGCATCCCGCGGCATACCGCCGTCTCTTGCACTGCCTGCCGCTCGGCTTGGTGCGCGTCTGTTCGGACGATTTACGCTTTCGGCCGATTCTGCCGTTGCAGCGGTCACGCATTCAAACACTCCGATTCTGCTGATTCACGGCGAGGATGACCGCTTCGTCCCTCTCTCGATGAGCCGCGAAATTGCCGATGCGGCACCCAATCAATGCCGCATCGAGACCTTTCCGCATGCAGGTCACGGGATCAGCTTTCTTGAAGACAGCGAGCGATACACGGCGCTGATTGCGGATTTTCTTGCTTCCTGTGGGATAGAAACACCCCAAAACACCGCAGAACAAGCGGGGCAGAGTAAAAAAATTTAGAAAATTTCGTTTAATCTCTTGTTATTTTGAAAAAAATGTTGTATCATATTTTTACAATCCAATTTATTTTATGAGAGGTATCCGTCATGAGCAAAACCGTACAGGACATTTTAACCATGATCCGCGAGAATAATATCCGCATGGTCGACTTCAAAATGGTCGACATCAACGGCCAATATCGTCACGTTACCATCCCCGCGCAAAACTTCTCCGAGGACACCATGAAAAGCGGCATTGGCTTTGACGCCTCAAACTACGGCTATGCCGTAGTGGAGAAGAGCGACATGGTCTTTATCCCCGATCCCGATACTGCGGTAATCGATCCCTTCTGCTCGATTCCCACGTTGTCCATGACCGGCAATGCCATGATTATTGACACGCCCGAGAACCGTCCGCTCCCGCAGTATCCCCGCAACATCGTCCGCGCCGCAGTCGAGCAGATGAAGGAAAGCGGCATTGCAGATACTATGCTGATTCTGCCCGAGTTTGAATTCTATCTCTTCGACCAAGCAGGCTGGGAGGTCAGCGGACGGGAAATCAGCGCGACGGTTGACGCAAAGCAGTCCTACTGGAACAGCGCAACCGAGGGCTTGGGCGTCGTCGTACCCAAGCAGAAGAATTACCATATCGCCAAACCCTTTGACATCTCCTATGAATGCCGCAGTGAAATGTGTCTTCACATGAAGGACGCCGGCATCGAAATCAATTACCACCATCCCGAGGTTGCCGCCTCCGGCCAGTTTGAAATCGAGCCGCAGCTGGGTGAGGTCGTCCACATGGCTGATGCAACCATGATGATCAAGTATATCATTCACAACACCGCACTGAAGTACGGCAAAACCGCAACCTTTATGCCCAAGCCCATCTACGGTGAGGCAGGCAGCGGTATGCACGTCCATATGCTGCTCCTCAAGGACGGCGAGCCGGTCTTCTCGGATGATAACGGTTATGCGCACCTCAGCGAAACGGCGCACTACTTCATGGGCGGTCTGCTCAAGCACATCGCGTCCCTCTGCGCCCTCACCAATCCCAGTACCAACTCCTTCAAGCGTCTCGTTCCCGGCTTTGAGGCTCCCGTGACCGTCGGCTACGCAACCTCCAACCGCAGTGCCGTCATTCGTATCCCCGCCTATGCAAAATCCCCGAACAAACGCCGCTTTGAGCTTCGCAACCCCGACGCAACCTGCAACCCCTACTTCTGCTATGCGGCTATCCTGATGGCAGGCCTTGACGGTGTTAAAAACAAGATTGACCCGCATAAAAACGGCTGGGGCCCCTACGACGTCAACCTCTACCATCTGCCCGAGGAGGAAAAGGCAAAGCTTCAGGGTCTGCCCACCTCGCTCGATGCCGCACTCGACGCCCTTGAAGCCGATCACGACTATCTGACTGCAGGCGGTGTGTTCCCCGAGGAGCTCATCCGGAACTTCATCAAGACCAAGCGTGAGGAATGCAGACAGCTCGCCGCGATTCCCCATCCCGCAGAATACGACAAGTATTTTAATCTCTGATAATAAAGCACGAAAAGGCAGTGTGACCCCAAGGTCACACTGCCTTTTGTTCTGCCCGAAAACGCGCCCGGGAATGGAACCGCACTGCATGGAAAATCACGGCGAAACACGGTAAATAAATCTGATCTCATTCTCTTTTTCGCCGTTAGCATAGTGCCCGTAAACGATCAGCTTTTCTCCGTTTTTCTGCTCCATGATATAGTAAATCTCGATTCTGTTTACCGGGGCGTCGGGATTAACCGCATATGCCGTTTTGTTATTTTCGCGCAGCTCCTTTGCCAATTCCGTATGGTCAAAGCCCGCATATTCTTTCATCATTCTATCAAAATTAGCTTCTGTTACCGCGATTTTCTCCACGGTGCCAAGCCGCAGGCGGCTTCCGTCAACAGCCGTATAAATCACACCATCCTCTATGACAACGTCGGGAACGGCCGACGGATCCACCACGAAAGAATAAACAGGAGAGTCATAGATCAATACACATTTTTCTTGCATCTCATCCTGTTCCGCAGGTGCTCCGAAAAGCATTTGCCGGATGAATTCCGCATATGCCTGCTTTTTCGCATTTGGATCCTCGTTTTCCGCAATGATCTGCCACTCTCCCAGATAGCTTGAGATCGGATTTGACCACGGAATGATATTGATCTCGCTCTCGTCAATACGGTATGACCAAAGTATCGCACGCATCTCATCGACGCTTGCTCCCTTGAGATTCAGCAATTCATGCGAGATCCAATTACGCGGCTGCTCGGCATGGGGGAGCAAGCCGAAGAAATAGCTGTTTTTCGCCATTTGCCAAACGTATACGTCAAGTCCCCTTGAAGTGTCAAGACCGAAATATGCGGGATACCGCTCGCGCAGGCTGCCCGTATCAGCGTCGGGCAACGAAGACGAATCGGCATAGGTCACTCGGGTGGTGAAATATTCAAAAATTTGGAATTCAACCCAAGCACCATAAGCTTCGAGTCGATATTTTCCGGGAGAAAGCAGATCATAATGCTCGGACAAATTGTACGATATGACGCGCTCATGCTCAATTTTCACCCCATCAATATCTCCTCCGGCGTCCATGACCTTACCATGCAGCACATCACGCTCTTTCGGCCATTCGCCTTTATGTGCTAACGCGATCAGCTGATCTTCATCCCACCTGTAAACGGTAAATTCGGGGCCAATGTTTACATTTGCAAAACCGTCATTTTTCCAATAAAGATCAAAAACGATCTCTCCGTTTTCGACGCGGGCCTGCTTGAATTCTACGCTGACGTCCTTTACGCCCCACCAATATGCTTGGCAAACAACCGAAAGCCCGTCGAGGTCGCCCGCGGGATTATTTTCGGGAATAAACGCAAATCCAAAATGATCCAGCGCCAACTGGCGGCATTTTTCACTTTGCACCTTTATGTAGCGTTGTGAATCAAGAGCCTTGCTGTGCAGGTACCAGGGAAATTTCTCTTTAATACTCGGAACGTGATATGAGCCGTCCTTCGCTTCCCAATACTCGATCAGCTTATACTGTCCATCTTCTTTTTTCACCGTAATTACGGTCGGAATGTGTGCTCCCCTTTCGGTTTTGAATTCCCGACCGTTATAGCTGTATTCCTCATAGAGAACCCACATATAGAGCGTGGTTGTCGCTCCGCGCTGCTTCTTGCCAAGCACTTCCCAATCCAAACAGCACGCCCTGCCTTCGGATTCGTCTGTTTGGAAGCGGCCTGCAATTTGACAATCGACAAACACCCGCAAAGCATCATCGACCGAATCATTTAAGTTAATTGGGTTTGTAAGGAAGCATACCGCAAGAACCACACAAGCCACAATCGCCGCTATGATAATCCAAAACGCAGGCTTCTTGTAGTTGAGCACAGATTTTACCCTATCCCTGACCCCTACCTCGCCAAAGGCGAGGGGGCAGGCCGCGATCATTCTGCGGTTCACACTGCAGGTAAGAAGTGCTTGCGTGTAGTCGGCTCTTGCGTCGCGGTCAAGCGTCTTGATGACCTTTTCATCACAAGCAAGCTCAATATCACGGCAAAGAAGAACATAACCAAGCCACATCAAAGGATTGAACCAATGGAGGGCGAGAAGAAGGAATCCAAGCGGTTTCCAAAGGTGGTCCTTGCGGCAAATGTGCGCCTTCTCGTGCGCCACAACGTGCTCTATATCCTGCTCGTTCATATTGAACGGAAGATAAATTTTCGGCTTGAGGATACCGAGGACAAAGGGGGATGCCACGTTCTCGCTCTGATAGAGATTATCTTGATACAGCACCGCCGTTCCGATTCTGCGCTTTACACGCACATAGCTGATGCCCGTGTAGAGAAGAAGCAAAGCAATTCCCACGACCCATACCGCGGCAAAAATCGGAATAAAAATCTGCAAAGGATTTACACTGCCACCGGGGCTCGGCATAAACGATTCACTGATAATGGGATTTAAGGTTTGATTGAGCATTGGAATTCCTGTATTGATGGTTGGCGTATTTTCCATCATAATATCAGGACTTACCACCTCAGCACTCGGTATCAAGCTGAGTACGCTTTCAAACGAAAAAGGGCAGATCAGACGAACCGCCGCGATGCCCCAGAGCAAAACGGTTATCCACTTGGGCGCTTTCTTCAAAACCAAGCGCAGAAACAGCACCGCAAGCACGACGTAGCTTGCGGAAATACTCATATTGACCGTTCGTAGAAATATCTGCGACACCGTCATTCTCCTCTCCGATAGTGATCGATCATCGCCTGAAGATCGTCAAGCTCCTTTTCCGAAATCTTCTGATGCTTGGTAAAAGCGGCAATAAACGCAGGAAGCGAGCCTTCAAAGGTCTTCTCGACCATTTCGTTAATCTCGGCTGCCTGTATCTCATCCTTCGTCACCAAAGCAGAAACGACAGAATTCTCATTCTTGAGAACACCTCTCTCCGACAAACGCTTGATCACCGTATAGGTGGTGGTCGGCTTCCAGCCAAGCTGCTCTCGGCATAGTCCCACAAGCTCACCGCTCTTTATGGGCTCGTGCTCCCACAAAATCAGACAAAAACGATATTCGCTTTCAAATACTTTTGGTGTTTTCATATGCGCCTCTCCATTTCTCTAATCCGTTAGAGTTCGTATATAGTCTAACACATTAGAGCGCATATGTCAAGAGATTTTCAAAAATATTCTCAAATAAATCGCACGGTGGGAACTCGCCCGGCATAGGCTGATAAAAAAACCATGGAGGAAGCCTATGCATCCCGATTGTTTTACGCTGTCTCTCCCCTACCCCGATGAACGCCCCGCGCGGCACGACCTGTATATGGCACGTCGTCTGTTTCCGATGTATATCGGGGACGGCGGAGAGCTTGGCTCCGTTTCCGGTTATCTTTACGCCGCACTGCGCTGTGAGAGGTGCAATCCGCACCTGAGCGAAATTTTTGATACGGTCGCGCAAACCGAGCTTCGACACCTTCGTCTGCTCGGTCAGCTTATCCGCGATCTGGGTGCCGACCCGTTTATCCGCACACGCGTGGAAACGGCCCGCATCCCCCCCGAGACGGTCGGATGTCCCCGCACGCTCCGTATGCTGCTCGAGATGAGCCTGCACGGTGAGCAAACTGCGGCAGACCACTATCGCTATCTCATCAAGCAAACCGACGATCGTGCAGTTTCCGCCCTGCTTGAGCGGATTCTTCTCGACGAAGAGCAACATATCACGCTTTTCTCGAACCTCTTACATGGATAATGTCTGCATACAATTTTGAAGAAGCCAAAGCGGCGGGAGCATTCTCCCGCCGCTTTGGCTTCTGTCCTCAGATCACAGCTCTTTTTCAATTGAGTCTATCTCTCTGCAGTCGGGCTCATCCGATCGCTTGGCAGCAACGCAGAACTGCGAGCGTCCCGAGGAAAGATTCAGATTGATCTTGGTGTAAACGGTATCTCTGTACCGCACGTACTCTGCTTCAAGCGGCGTGATTTCGCCGTTGTGCGGATCCCACAGCTCGGGGATAAGCGCTCCGCGCAGAAGGATTGATCGGGCATAATCCCGCTCGGTCGTATTGGCAAAATAGTAAATTTCCCGACCATCCACCCGCTTGTGAATATGCGAGAGCATACCTCTGCCCGGAATGGATTTATGGAGTCCCAGCCGAACGAATTCGGGATACGGAAGGCTGAGTGCACCTGTGCATTCGAGGCGAATCATGCCGGGCATCAACACGTCGTACGGCAAATCAAACCGGGACAGCGTTTCATTGATCAAGGCCCCGGGCACCATTTCGGTTCCGTCCAGCGCCGTTGCGCTTGCGGGAAGGTGGTATGCCTCTCCCCCGGCCTCGTTCGTATGATAATCGTGGAGACGAATCACGTTGCCGTCAAGGACGCCTGCGCCGAAAATTTCTTCCACAAGACGGCGCACCTCGCGGTCGTTCTCACCGCTCTCATCGTACTCAAACGCATAGCGCGGCAGTTCTCCCGTGGAAAGGACCTTTCCGCCGGAAGCAAAAAATTCTGCCAGCATACGCAGATTGGCGAGGCTGATCATGATAGCGGAGGGAAGAATTACCACGCGGAATGCTTCGGTATATCGACCGTTGTTCAGATAAAGCGTGCCGTCCTGCACATAGCATCTGTCGCGCATCGTCTCAGGGTGCAGAAGTGTGAGATCATGTCCGGCGTAAATCGAGATACTGTTGATCAGCGACATATAATCAGCGTTGGCCGGGGTATCGGGATATTCAAATCCCCTCGTCTGCGCCTGATAGAAATAGACCTGTGCGTGCAGAGAATAGATCGGATAGAGCATGGCTATATCCGCGACGTGTTCCCCCCCCTGAAGCAAGGTCTGCGTTCGGGAAACGAAGGAAAAGAAATCGCGGCGTGCGCCGATAATATCATCCTCGGGATTTGCCACGTGCCGTCTGATCGGATGAACCAGCATCGCATTTGCTCCGTGGGAAAAGGCATTGCAGGCTTCGCTGTAAATCAAATCTGCCGAATACACGGGATAGTCACGGTAAATTTCACAGCTTACCGCAGAGAGGCCGTAATTGCAGGCCGCTCCCGCCGCCAATTTGATGGAATTTGCACCATACAGATACGCCTTCTCCAAAAGAGCCCCCGCCGCATAACGACTTCCGCCGAGTGCATCTCCGCTTAAGAGCGAGCAGGCGGGCAGCTTGGGCTCGGCCAGCGATCCGCACAGCTTCACACCAAGCTCGGATGCAAAATCGGCATAGGCGCGGAGCATACCGTCTGCAAACATCTGCGCTCTGCAATCGAGCAGAAGTGCCTTGTAGTGAGCCGAATTTTCTCCGATATCCTCGAAGAGCGCCGGATAAATCACTGCAGGATCAAATCCAAAGCGATCCGCAAACACCGCATTAAAGCCGGGATCCCAGTTGCGGTGATTCGCCGCGTGGAATGCGCTGTCACGATAGATAATCGAGCGGAAGCGTGTACCGCGCAGCGGCTCAAGAATATCGGCAAAAAAAGCATAGGTCTGCCGCAGATAGGCCATGGACGAGGCGTAGCTCAGCGGATTGACAAAGGTCGGTGCTTCCTCCGATTCCGCCGCCGCATCGGCGCAGATATACTGCACAATCCTCCAGCTGCCCTCGGGTGCCTGCCAGCGCAGGACACGGCCGTCCACACAGCCGCGCAGATCGAGCACCTTCTCCCCATCTCCCTCAATCGCAACAACCGACATCAATGGATCGGCGCGGAGTAAAAGCTGTACCTCTTCATCAGGGGAGCAGACATACTCTATGGGCAAAAGAACCATCGCCCCTGCACGCACATCACTCAATTCGTCCTGCGCCTCAAGATAGATGCTCTCATATAAATGTTCAAAAGCAAAAGATACGTCCATCCCGGCGCTGACAATCTGTCGGCTCAATGCCAATAGATGATCATGTATCTCTCGCATCCGGAAATACCCTTGCTTTTCGGACTGATTTTCCGCTTCGTCAAAGAGCGGAATAATGCCGCCGGTTCCGAGCGCGGCCAGGCGCGCCAAACGGCGCGGCAAGCGCTCATCCAATTTGATCAGATCCCCGCCCAGAAAAAGGTCCGGACGACGGGAGAGATCGGGCGCAGCAAAGCGCCCATCTAACTGAAGATGTTCGTCATTTACCATACAGATCCTTTCTGCCGCAGAGGCGGCAAAGACGCTGATGAAAATTGTCGATCATTTATCGGCGAGTAAATACCGCCGCCCTCTTTTGAGGTAGCGATATATTAACATATTTCACGCCGTTTGTCAAGAACAGAAACAAAAAAAGACAATGTGCCGAAACACATTGTCTTTTTTATGTATCAATGTACATTGAAAACCGAATAAAGGAAGAAGAGCAAACTAAGCGATACTCAAAACGCTTGGTCTCCAAGATTTTGCAGTTCAAGCCCTCGGTCTATTAGGATCGGTCAGCTGAACGTGTTACCACGCTTACACCTCCGACCTATCAAACTCATAGTCTTTAAGTGACCTTACCAGCTTAAGCTGTGGGATATCTCATCTTGAGGTGTGTTTCA
>JAZNCR010000143.1:0-2157 GCA_045587605.1 Eubacteriales bacterium | reverse complement strand
GTCCTTGCCGAAGGAGGATCGTTCGTACCGTTCGAAGACCGACATGGAGGTCGATATTCTCGGCCTGCTTGGCGGCCGCGTTGCCGAAGCTCTCGTGCTCGGCGATATTTCGACCGGTGCATCCAACGATATTCAGCGTGCAACCGCCATCGCGCGGAGCATGGTGACCAAATACGGTATGAGCGAGACGCTCGGTCCGATCGTTTACGGCTCGGATCATGACGGCGACGAGGTGTTCCTTGGCCGTGATTTCAATTCGACCAAGAACTATTCCGAGGACACCGCGGCACAGATCGACGCGGAGATCAAGCGCATCGTGACCGACGCCTACGACCGCGCAATGAAGCTGCTTGAGGAAAACATCGAAAAGCTGCATTTCGTTGCGGGATATCTCTTCAAGAACGAGCTCATGGACGGCGAGTAGTTTGCCGCCGTGATGGAAGGTAATCCGACCGTCGAAGAGCTTGAGGAGATGCTGGCCGAGAAGAAGCGCAGGAGCAAGGACGAAAATGCCGAGAAGGCAAAGCGCGACGAGGCCGAGGCACGCCGCCGTGAGGAGGAAGAGCAGCAGCGCAAGGAAGAAGAGCGCCGCCGCTTCGATCCCACCGCGGAGGATGGTAATACCGAGCCGAAGGACGACGAAAAGAAAGATTAATCAAAGCCAAAGGGACTGCCGCGATGCGGCAGTCCCTTTTCATTTTTTTGGGGTTATTTGTTTCGCAGCTTCCGACAGTACTGCGTGCAGAGCTTGTCGGTACACTCGGCGCATCTGAGCGCCATGTTGCTGTTTTCCCAGAATCGCTCCGGATAAATCAGTACACACAGCTCCCAGACAAGCCAGATAAACAGCGCAATCAGGACAAGTGACCAGGAAAAAAAGCTGTTTACGGTAACAATCGGCAGAAACATCATGAGGTGATCCCAGTTGAAGATTCTGCAGGTCGTGCAGCATTTGTTGCCCATGATCAGCCTGAACGGACACCAGATCAGCACGCAGATCAGATCGCACACGTAAAAGAATACGGACAGCAGGACCATGATCCCCGTATCAATGATTCCGCACAGATGCAGGACACTGACAACAACGGTAAGCGCAAGCCAAAGGATCATCACCTTGTACGCGGCCGCCGTGGTGTTTTTAATATATTGTTTGAGGTTTTGGTGATTGATCTTTTCCTTGATCGGTCTGAACAGCGATTCAAACACCTTTTGCGAGCCAATGGATATATGTGCCTTGACGGGCATCAGTTGGAGCACCATGTCGAGCATCCAGATTGCCCACAAAAGATGCAGCGGGGAGAAGGTGTGGAAGAAGCTCCATCCGTCCGCAATGCTGAATTTTTCCCGATCGAAGACGTAGAGCAGAATGGCGATGATGAATACAACGATTCTTCCGATAAGCCGCCAAAAATAAATTTTTCTCGTTTTGGATACTTGTTCTTTTTTCTGCTGCACCGGATATGGTTCCTTTTCTTACGGTTTAGTTGATTATATTATACTATAAAAACTGCGGGATTTCAAGCGTTTCCTGAAGATTGAAAAGAAAAGCGCGCCACCAAAAGCGGCGCGCCACGCAGGGATTCGGCATCTCGCCTGCGGCGAGATGGGGAGCTGCCTGATTGTGCAAAGCGAATGTGTTAGGTGGGTTTAGCATCTCCCGAGGTTCGAACCTGGTGGCAGAAACAAAATAAAAATCCCACCCTGTTGGGTGGGCTTTTTATTTTGGCGCGCCACGCAGGATTCGAACCTGCGACCTACCGGTTCGTAGCCGGGCACTCTATCCACTGAGCTAGTAGCGCACGCTGTCCGTTTTGGACTCATATATGATAACATATCTTTATCGGTTTGTCAAGAGAAATATAAAAAGTTTTCAAAAAAATTTTGTGGGTTTGGATTGAGCGTATGGAGTAGAGGCATTGGAGGGATTTGCCTTGACACGGGAGCGCGTGCGTGATATAATGACAGAAAGAAATCGGAACAAGGAGATTACGATGAGCAAGGTTGCATGGAAGGGCGGGGCTCTGCCCGGCCCGCTCCCGCCGGTTATGGTTTCCTGTGGGGACGGCGAAAGGGATAATATTATTACCGTTGCCTGGACGGGAATTCTCGCGACACATCCGCCGAAGACCTATATTTCGGTGCGGCCGAGCCGTCACT
>JAZNCR010000142.1:0-2377 GCA_045587605.1 Eubacteriales bacterium | reverse complement strand
TTTTGAGTTCTTTGCGTTATTTTTAAGTTGTTAAGGAGGTACATATGAACGGAATTAACTTTCTCATCGAAAATTGGGGGCTTCTGCTCCTCGCGGCGTTTGCGATCATCATGACTACCATCGCTGTCGCTGATGCATTCCGCGGCAATAAGTCGATGATTATGCATATGCTCTACGCCCTCGTCACCGAGGCCGAGAAGCAGTACGGCTCGGGTACGGGCGCGCTCAAGCTGGCGGCGGTGATCGAGAAGATTTATCCCAAGCTGCCGGCGGTCATCAAGATGTTCATCACTGACGATATGCTCACCCGATGGATCGAGGACGCCCTCGCGGCGGCAAAGGCGGAGTGGGAGAAGAATCTCCGCGTGAGCGAATACATAGGCGGTGAGCGCGCCGATGCCGAATAATTTCTTTTCGGTCGATTCCGCCTTTCCCGCCATGGAGGGCAAGCCGCAGAGCGAGATCAACGCCGAGATGCGCAACTATCTTTTTATGCTGCTTGAGCAGCTACGCTATACCCTCGGCAATCTCGGCGCGGCAAACTTCAACGAGACCGAGCTTGAGAGGATATCCGAAACGATCTCCTCGCCCATCTACGCAAGGCTGGAGAACGCCGAGGGAAGCCTGACCGAGCTGACGGTGACCGCAGAGGGACTCTCCTCCCGCGTCAGCGATGCGGAGGGGAATATTTCTACCCTGGCGCAGACGGCAAACGGCATCAGCGCACGCGTGGGGCAGACTGAGGTTGCCATCAATAACCTTGGTATTCAGATGGCCGGGCGGGTGACCTTCGCCGACCTTGCCGGGAACGGAACGACGGTCATCAACGGTGCAAACATCAAGACCGGCACGATCTCGGCGGTGAATATCGACGGCTGTACCATCAGATCGGATAACCTTGAGGGCAAGGTGATGCTTTTTGCCAATGGGTCAATCACGATATACAACGGTCTCGATATGATCGGCGGAATATATCCCGATACACAGAATCGGCTTGTTATTCACGGCTACGGCACGTATATGCGGAATATCGTTTCGTTTGAGTACACGCCGAACGTAGGCGGCTACGACCTTCTGCACGCGGGAAATATGCTGACCTATATCACGCTAAACGCTGCCACCGTACGGAGTGCGCTCGGTCTGTAAGAAAGGAGAAACCTATGAAACTATCTAAACAGCGCGTGATCTTCGCCTCGGATGCGATGATTCCGCTGATGCGTGCGGCGGGGCTTTCCCCCGACGCACAGAGAGGACTCTGCCGCCTGTGGCAGAGCCTCGGGGAGGCAAGAGACGGCTTTGTGCTTGCCGAAGCACAGCTTGCCGCCGAATACGGTGTGATCTGTGACGGCGGCAAGATCGCCTTTTCCTCTGATGCCGACGCGGCCGAATATACCCGCCGCCGTGCGGCTCTGCTCGCCGAGGAGGCCGAGATTGAGCCGGTCCGTATTCCCGACGAGCCTCCGCTCTGGGCGGCGAGCACGCCGATGGTCATGCTTCGGCTTGACGGCATCCTTCTCATCGGAGAGGGGGCGGGCGTATGCTGAATCGCCTTGCCCCCGCCGTCTACGCCGACGGCATCAGGAAGGTCACGCAGGTCAAGTTCGGCGGCTACGACCACCGCATCGGCGCGGGGGAAGGCACGCTGTGGGACAGCGAAAATCTCTCGGCCGACAGCTATCCCGTGCTTGCCCCGCGCGCGCCGCGTTGGCTGTGGCGCAAGCTTGAGAAGCCGAACGGCCTCTATGCGCACGACGGGCTCTTTTGGGTGGACGGGACCGGCTTCTATGCCGACGGTGTACAGGTGGGCAGTGTGAGCGACTCAAAAAAGCGCATGGCGTCGCTTGGCGTGTATATCGTGATTCTGCCCGACCTTGTCTGCTACAACCGCACCACGGGCGAATTTGCACCCCTTGCGGCATCGTGGACGGGCGCGGTCAGCTTTACCGACGGTACGTATGCGGGAGAGGCGGCCGCGGGGTGCGTAATCCGATCGAGCGGCGCGGCCTTCCCCTTCCGCGCAGGGGACGCGGTGACGATCGCGGGATGCAAAAATAATCTCGACAACAACAAGACGATCATCATCCGCGAGGTGTCGGAGGATAAGCGGACGCTGACCTTCTACGAGAACAGCTTCACGGTGGGAAGTGAGACGGCGGTGAGCATCAGCCGCGACGTTCCCGATCTGCGCTTTATCTGCGAGAACGAGAACCGCCTGTGGGGATGCGACGGAACGACGGTATACGCCTCAAAGCTCGGCGATCCCTTTAACTGGAACGTGTTTGACGGCATCTCGACCGACAGCTTTGCGGCGGCGGTCGGCAGTGCAGGCGAGTTCACGGGATGCATCTCCTATATGGGCTATCCCTGCTTCTTCAAG
>JAZNCR010000141.1:0-2437 GCA_045587605.1 Eubacteriales bacterium | reverse complement strand
ATCTGATTGCACACCGTCTCGATATCTGTCGCGGAAGTCATCTTGAAATTTTCAATGCAAATGCGCAGACCCTGCTGCAGACGCTCAAGAGCGGCGCGGCGGGCTACTGCGGCGTCATGGCCAATTTCCACCCCGAGCTCTATGCCCGTTTGTGGCGATCCGATTGGTCGGGCGAGGAAGCGTCGCTTTTGCAGGATTACCTTTGCCTTTCTGCCGCGGTGGAGACGCTGACCTACCCTTGTTGTGCGAAGGATTACCTTAACCGATATCGCGGCATTGCCATGGAGACCTTTGCGCGGAGTGCCGATGCGTCGTGCTATACGCCTTATCAGGCAGGATGTATTGATCAGTTTGCCGAGCTGAGCGCGTACGTCGCGCAATATGTATGCAAGGAAGTCGTCGGGGAGGGCTGAGAAGTATTCCCCATATTCTGCGATCCGAGTCGGGGTGTATTGCTCCGCATTCGGGTCGCAAAACGCTTCGTGCGTTACTTTTTCCGCATACGCCGCTTAAAGTCTGCCGGAGAAATACCACAGGCGGTTTTGAAAGCGCGGCTGAAGGCGTTGATGGAGGAAAAGGAGAGCGCCTCGGATACGCGGGTGACCGATTCTGTTTTGAGCAGCTCCGTGGCCCGCGCCATCCGCCGCTCGGCGCAATAGCGCATAATCGAGATACCGTAGGCCTCTCTGAACTGTTTTTCCATATAGGAACGGCAAATGACAAATTACGGATCGGAGCAGTATACCGTCTGCTTCGCGCAGCCGAAAGGAGAAAAATCATGATTTCGGGACTCCACAATTCCATGCAAACGCTTCATCTGCTCTCGAACGCCAAAACCCGTTCAATCAGCGCCGAAAATCTCACGGGAGAGAAGGCCAAGGGGGGCATGGCCGTCGAGGGAACGGGGGCTGACCCTGCACGTGATCTGGGCCGTGGCTGGAAGGTCAGTCCGTCATTTCTGCTTGAGGGCAATTCGGTAACGACGATTGCCGATATTGAAGGCCCGGGTGCAATTCAGCATATCTGGATGACGATCGGACGGCTCAACGGCAAGGACGTTTGGCGCGATTTTATCCTGCGCATCTATTGGGACGATCAGGCGTGGCCGAGCGTTGAGGTGCCGGTGGGCGATTTCTTCGCCAACGGCTGGAATGAGTATGCGCACGTTAATTCGCTTGCCGTCTGCACCAATCCCGCGCGGGGATTTAACTGCTATTGGACCATGCCCTTCCGCCGCCGCGCACGCGTGACCATTGAAAACCGCAATCCCGAGCCGATTTATCTCTATTATCAGATCGACTACGCGCTGGCCGAGGTGGAGGAGGAGTGTGCCTATTTCTGTGCATCCTTCCGCCGCTCGAATCCCACCGTCGGCGCACTGCATACCGTCATCGACGGCATCGAGGGCATGGGACATTACGTCGGTACTTATATGGCATGGCAGGTCAACAACAACGCCTGGTGGGGTGAGGGAGAGATCAAGTTCTACATGGACGGGGACGACGAATATCCCACCATCTGCGGTACGGGCACGGAGGACTATTTTTGCGGTGCGTATAATTTTGATGTGCCGGGCGTAGGATATACGGCCTACAGCACGGCGTATGCGGGACTTCCGCAGATCATCCGTCCCGACGGACGCTACCGTGCCAATACGCGCTTCGGGATGTATCGCTGGCATATCACCGACCCCATCCGTTTTGAAGAAAATCTGCGCGTGACCATTCAAGACCTCGGCTGGCGAAGCGAGCGGCGTTATCTGCCCCAGCAGAGTGATATTGCGTCGGTTGCGTATTGGTATCAGACCTTGCCTACCCGTCCCTTTACCCCGCTCGGCGACCGTGATGCGCTTGAGGTAATATAAATCGGAGGAAACGAAAATGAAAAAACGCTATGTGGGAGAATTTCCCGCAATCGGAATCAGACCGGTCATTGATGCGCGGCGCGGCGCGCTGAAGGTGCGCGAGTCGCTTGAGGCGCAGACCATGGGGATGGCAGAGCGTGCGGCGGCGCTGTTCCGGGAGAATCTGCGTTATACGGACGGCACGCCGGTACGTGTGGTCATTGCCGACACGACCATGGGGCGGGTCGGAGAGGCTGCCGCCTGTGCTGACAAATTCAAGCGCGAGGGGGTCGCCGTTACGCTGACCGTCACCCCCTGCTGGTGCTACGGCTCTGAGACGATGGACACCGATCCCCATACCATCAAGGGTGTGTGGGGCTTTAATGGAACCGAGCGTCCGGGTGCGGTATACCTGGCGTCGGTATTGGCGGCACACGCGCAGAAGGGGCTTCCTGCGTTTGGTATCTACGGACACGACGTACAGGATGCCGACGCGGAGGAAATTCCTCTTGACGTGCAGAAAAAGCTGCTTCGCTTCGGGCGTGCCGCAATTGCCGCGGCAACCATGGAGGGGAAATCCTATCTGCAGATCGG
>JAZNCR010000140.1:0-3016 GCA_045587605.1 Eubacteriales bacterium | reverse complement strand
CGGGAAATTTCCCGCACGGCGGTGTCTTTGATGGGCAGACCGCAGAATTACCGTCTTCCGCGGAAATCGTCGCGGCGCTTGGGCTTTCTGAGCATCGACATGATGTCGTCAAATTCGTCGTCCGAAATCACAGCATCGGTGCTGTCATTGCGCGGCGTGAAGATTTCCTCTTCCTCGACCTCCTCATCAACGGGAGCCGGCTGTGCATTCGGCGTAAGCGGGAGCTCGCGGCGCGGAATGCGCTGCTCTGCCACGGGCTGAGCGGCATTGGCTGCAGCCTTCTCGGTCTCGGACTTCTTTTCGGCGGGCTTGCTCTTCTCGACCAGGCGCTGTGCCTTGACCGAGGGAACCTCGTCCTTCTTTTCGAATCCGGTTGCAATCAGGGTTACCTTGATGGTATCCTCAAGCTCGGGATCAAATGCAGCACCCCAGATAACCGTTGCATCGGGATGTGCTTCCTGTGCGATCAGGCTGGAGCAAAGCTCAACGTCCTCAAGGCCGATATCACGGGAAGCCGTGATGCTGACCAGAATACCGCGTGCACCCTCAATGGAGGTCTCCATCAGCGGGCTGGTGATCGCCTCGCGTGCGGCCTGCTCTGCCTTATCCTTACCCTCGCCCTTACCAACGCCCATATGAGCGAAGCCGCCGTCCTTCATGATGGCGGAAACGTCTGCAAAGTCGAGGTTAATGAAGCCGGTTACGTTAATCAGCTCGGAAATGCTCTGTACGCCGCGGCGGAGTACGTCATCGGCATATTCAAAAGCATTGGCCAGCGTGATGCGGTTGTCCGAAATCAGCTTCAAGCGCTCGTTGGGGATAATCACCAGCGAGTCTACGTAATCTTCAAGATTGGTAATGCCCGCCTCGGCCTGCTCCATACGGCGTCTGCCCTCAAAGGCAAAGGGCTTGGTCACAATACCGACCGTCAGAATGCCCATTTCCTTGGCAATGCGGGCAACGATGGGAGCCGCTCCCGTACCGGTGCCGCCGCCCATACCTGCCGTGATGAAGACCATATCGGTTCCGGCAAGCACGGCCTTGATGTCCTCAAGATTCTCCTCGGCCGCACGTGCGCCGATTTCGGGGTTTGCACCGGCACCATGCCCCTTGGTAATCTTTTCACCGATCACAACCTGATTGGGGGAATTGGAGCTGCGAAGAGCCTGAATATCGGTGTTGATCGAGATGAATTCAACACCGCGGATATTGGTTTCGATCATACGGTTGACCGCGTTGTTACCGCCGCCGCCTACGCCTACTACCTTAATGCTTACGCCGCTGTCGCAGTTATCGTCATGTTCAAACGTCATTTTCATATCCTCCCGAATTTATATAATCTGCATTTTTCTGATGAATCCATAGGGGATTTGCTTTTGGACCATAGTATACCTACTCTATATGATATACGAAATTACGCTATTTTGCAATACCTTTTAGAAAATTTCATAAAATTTTACCGATTTTTTTGCATTATCCGCGCCAAAGGACGGAATAATCGGTTTGTTTGTCCAGAATCACGCTTCCTTCGGTCGGATCGGTAAGATCGATAAACGCGCCGCTGTTCGTCTCAAACAGCTCGTCCGAGAGAATCTTCTCGCCGAGCTCAAGCTTGAGCGCAATGTCACGGCTTGTCCCCAGATTCAGCGCATAACTGCCGTAAGCGATCATCCGCACGTCAAATCTGCTCTCAATCCGCAGCAGATCCGTCTCCGCCCAAAGCGGGCTGCGGCGATGCTCGGCGAGCAATGCGGCGATATACGACGCATCCTCCGTCTCTGCAAAGGTGAGCTTCCGTCCGACCAGCGCCGAGCGAACCTCGGGCAGAATCAGCGGGACGAGTCCGCGCCCGGCAAACTCCGCATCGTTCGTGCTCTGCTCAAGCACTGCAAGATCGGCAGACACAGCAAACCATTCGCCGCCCACCGCCAGATAGTATGCGGCCTCCTGCGGCGTACAGCGCAGAATTACCGTATCGGGCAGGTGACGTTCAAGCTCAACCTCGGCAAGATAGGGGTTCTCACGGAGAATCTTTTCTTCGATCTCAGCGGTATTCATTGCATAAAGCCTGTCCCCCGCACAAAGCCCGGAGGCACAAATAACCGACTCCTCCGAAACGGCCGCACTCGTGCCGGACGGCCACACAACCGTCAGGGTATTCAGCTTCAGCATTGCGGCGAAAAAGCCGAGCACGAGAGAAAGCGTCACGACTGCGATCAGAAGCAGCAGAAGCACGGTCAATGCACCGCCAAAGCGCAGGGAAGATCGGGTGCCGGCCGTTTTCTTCTCTGTCTGCTGTACGGATGCACCCTTCGGCGCATCCTGCCGCGGCGGCGAATGCGGACAGCTTCTCTGATATGGTGCTTGACGGGCTGACGTCATGGATAACACCTTATCCTCTCCCGCGGGAAAGGGTCCTTTCTTCGGAATAATCCCGTTTTTACGGCAGAAGCGCAAAACGGGCAAGGGACTTCGTTACGGTTATTGGCTTTTTTTCGTATTTTCCGCAATCAAGCGGCAGATTTCTTCGTAAATGACGCGGTTGGCATCGGTGCGCGCAAAGGATGCAATCGCATCCTCCATCGCCCTGCGCCTGCCGTCGTCTTCGAGCAGAGAGGATATTTCCCGCACTACACGGGAAGAATCGAGTTCTTTTTCTTCAAGCAAAAGTGCCGCGCCGGCATCGGCCAAAACCTTCGCATTCCTGTACTGATGGTTTGCCGTAACGTAAGGCGACGGGATCAGAAGTGCGGCTTTTCGCTGAACGGCAAGCTCTGAGAGGGTCATTGCCCCTGCACGGTTGACGACCAGATCGGCGGCCGCCATCTGCACGGGCATATCGTAAATATATTCAACCAGGCGCAGATTGTCCTTTCCCTCAAGACCGTATGCGGCAAATTTTTCCCGCGCGGCCGCATATTCAAGCGAACCGGTTGCATGAACGTGAAGCACGTCGGGGTGGGAAAGACCGTAGTCGCGCATCAGGGTCAGCATGGCATCGTTGATCGGCTCGGCG
>JAZNCR010000139.1:0-3991 GCA_045587605.1 Eubacteriales bacterium | reverse complement strand
AGAACGACATGGCTACGATCCGACTTGCCCCTACGGGATCCGGATCATATTTGCTCGTAGGGGCGACCATTGGTCGCCCGTATCAAACGCATCGCAGCGTGCCGAAGGTCATCTTCCCCACACGAGCACAGCGGCGCCGAGGAGGATGCGATAAATACCAAAGGGAACAAATCCGCGTCGGCGGACGGCATCGAGCAAAAAGCGAATGGCCGCGCGGGAGACGGCATAGGCCGCGACCGAGGCAAGCGCAAGCATGATCCATTCGCGCGGAGATGCCGTGACGCTTCCCTGCCCGAGGGCGAGAAGAAATTTCAACCCCTTATATCCGGTTGCCGCCAGCATGGTGGGCAGGGCGAGGAAAAAGGAGAATTCTGCGGCCGAGGGACGGGATAGCCCGAGAATCGTTCCGCCGAGCATGGTCGCACCCGAGCGGGACGTACCGGGAACGAGCGCGAGAGCCTGAAAGCAACCGATGCCGATCGCGCGTCCGAGCGAGATGCTGTTGGTGTCTGTGATGCGCGCGGGGCGAGAGGGAGCGAGGAAAAGCAAGCCGAAGAAAATCAGCGCCGCCGCAATCACGGCCGGGCGATACAGATAGACGTCGATCATCTCGTCAAAAAGAAGCCCCGCGATTCCCGCCGGCAGGACGGCAACAAGCACACGTCCCCAAAGACGCCTGTTTTCGGCGCGGCGCGGATCGATCCGGGCACCGAACAGAGCGGGCACGGCCATCAGCGAGCCGAGCTGAACGGCAACAAGGAAAAACTCGCGGAATTCGGGCGAAAACGGGAGGGGCAGATACCCATCAAGCAGGAGCATATGCCCGGTTGATGAGACGGGCAGCCATTCGGTGATACCCTGTACGATCCCGTAAAGCAGGGCGGTGAGCAGATCAAGCATGGGAAAACCTCCGTGTCGGGATGCACTACCCTATGCGGCACGGGGTGAAAAAATTCCATCTTATATTTTATCATATGCGCGCGGGAAAGTCAAGCGGAGAGGGGGGCAATCAAACACTTCAGCTGCATAGAAAAACGCCTTTTCAAGACTCGGACGTACTGTTTCCTTCAATTTCTTATTATGCTGACACAGAGAAAGAGCGTCAAGTCCGCGCCCGAAAAAAACATTGTTTATATATACGAAAATATTATTATTGTTCTCTAAATGCGGATATGGTAAAATAAATGAACAACGGGTATAGGTTTTTTCGCGTCAAAAGCCCCCCTTGGAGGGCATAAGCGCCACGAGGTTGCGGCCAAAGGCTGACGGAGAGGGCCCTATCGAGCGTCAATTTGCGGTAAATTCAAGGACCGCAGAAAAAAGGAGAAAAAAGATGAAGAAGAAAACACTTCGCCGCACGTCCGGCGCGGCAGCCTATGTCATCGGCCTGATCCTGATTATTGTGATCGCGTTGAGTGTGATTCCTGTCATGGCGGCCAACGAAATGACCGTCCTCTACGATGACTATATCGACGTTGCAGGAAAGACGGTTGAAATCATTGATGCGGGTAAGCCCACCTCGTATCAGGTCGGCTACGGTATCGCGGCAAACACACCGGACGCTGCCGTCATTGAAAAGACCGGCAGTTACCTCAGAGCGGTCGGTACGGGTACGGCAAAGGTAAAGATTGACGGTGAAGAAATCACCATCACCGTTAAGCCTGCTCCCATCTCTATCTTCCTTCTTGCGGGACAGAGTAATATGCACGGCGCAGAGGGAGACGCAACCGCTTCGGTGATTTGTCCGAACGGTCAGGTCTATTCCACCTTCGGTCACCAGGATAAATTGACGACGAAAAACGGCGAGGACTTTGCCGCAAGCACGCTTGCGGGCAAGATGAGCAACACAAGCGTTGTCGGAACAAAGACCGAGCTGCGCTCCCACCCCATCTATGCCCTTGAAGAGAGAGGCAACGGAAAGATAGGCATGGACTCGGGTATTGCATACGAATGGACGCGTCATACGAACGAAAAGATCTGGCTGGTCAATGCTGCGCACGGCGGCTCAAATATCGAATCCTGGCTTCCCACCGGTACAAACTACAAGGAGGCGCTGACCCTCTTCCGTGCCTGCCTTGACGTGCTGGAGCAGGAGCTTGCGGCGGGGCACTATACCTTCTCTCACATGGGCTATCTTTGGTGCCAGGGAGAAGCGGCCTCCAATACGAACGGTACCGCAGAGGCATACGTAAAGCATTTTACCGCCATGCACGAGACTTTCAAGGAAAATATGACGCTTGACCATGACTGCAATCCCGCAACCCCCGAGGTGACCTTTGAATTTGCGGGAATCATTCCCGTTCGGAAGGGCGCAAAGGAAAGCGGCAAATACCGCTGGGGCACCTATCCTGCGGAATATGAGGCGGCAGTCGCGGGGATCTCGCATTATCAGACCTTCCATGATCTGCGTATGAGCGGTTCCCGCGTTGCGCAGTTCTGGATGGGCAACAATCCCGAGATGCCCGACATCTGGAACGTCTGCACGATCCAGGAGGATTGGGTCATCTTCCCCGATGGCACAAACGGGGTCGCCGATTACTTTAAGTCGGCCTATCCCGACGGCAGAGTGGATTATAAAACGCAGATCGAGAAGGGAGAGACGTGGAGAAAGCCCACAACCCCCAAGGACGTTCACGATTCGATCCACTACAATCAGGTCGGCTATAACGAGCTTGGCCGCGAGGCGGCGCGCAACGTCCTCTATAACCTGGGTATGGTAGAGCCGCCCGAGACCGAGGTAACGGTAAAATTTATCAGCTGGGACGGATTTTCGGAGATTGACTCGATGTATAGTCTCATCACCGCCGAAAGCCGCACGCTTGTCGTTCCCATGGTAACCCCCGTATATAAGTCCAAAGAGGTAACGTATACGGTCAACGGCGATTTCACCTATACGTACTATGATCTGGTCGCAAACACCTTCGGTGCCCTCGGCAGCATTACGGTGAAGGGGGCAGAGAGTGCCGGCGTTAAGGTTTCCCGCATTCCCTTTGATGACTACGAGTGGCAGCTTGAGGACGGCTCGCTTGTGTGCAAGAGTGAGGCGATAAACGTCGCCGAGCTTGCATTGGGAGCTTACACAAGGGGAGTGTTCTCCAAGGCGATTGTAGACTTCGATAAGCCCATCTATCTGATCAGCTCCGAGCCCTGGAGCCTCGAATGGAAAATGTCGGGTGCCTGGTACGGTGCCGGTTCCACCGGCGAAAAGAAGCTCTTTGCCGAATCCACCGGTGCGCTTGATCTGGGCAAAGCCTTCATTATGGTAAACGGCAAGAGCAGCAGCATCGCAATCGGACAGCTTGCCGGTGTCAGAAAAAATGAGATGTACGGTATTTGTCTTGCCGACCACAAGATCAAGCTTTCCGACACACACGTATACAAATTGGTCAACAAGGTAACCGATGACGGAAATATGGTCTACCTCTACGTTGACGGTGTGGAAATCGGTGCGATGAACAACGTTCTCGCCGCTGACGGCACGGACAGCGGCACCGACAGCAACTGGGCAAACGGAAAATCAATGATTATCTCGCATATGGGAGCCACCGGATACGAGCTTGATAAGGGCTCGGTTGCGTATGTCAAATCGGTTCCTCACGTACACAACTACAAAGCAACGGTGACGGAGCCCACCTGCACCGAAACCGGCTACACCACCCACGCGTGCAGCTGCGGTGATGCATATACCGATACGGAAGTGCCTGCCAAGGGGCACAGCTACACCGCCGCGGTGACCGAGCCCACCTGCACCGAAAAGGGTTACACTGCCCACACCTGCGTGTGCGGTGAAAGCTATCGGGACAACGAGACCGAGGCGACCGGTCACATCTACGACGGCGAAAAGGATGCGGACTGCAATATCTGCGGCGAAACAAGAACGGTAGCCCAGCAGCCCGGCGCTAAACAGCCCTCCGGACTCGCGCTCGTTCTCATCATCATCTGCGCGATCGACGTCCTCTTGCTCTGCGTGCTGGCCGTCGTATTCCGCAAA
>JAZNCR010000138.1:0-3722 GCA_045587605.1 Eubacteriales bacterium | reverse complement strand
GGGATTGTCGGGGGAGATAGCGACCGTGTAGACCACGGCATCCACGCCGTCAAGATGCGCGGGATCGAGCTCGTAGTAAATCGGCAGTCCCTCTGCCTCAAGACGTCGGGTCAGTCCGGACGCCGAGCGGTCGTAGCCCGAAACGGCGTATCCGCGCACGTGGGTAATATGCGCAAGTGAGGACATATGGATTCCGCCGACGCCGATGAAATGAATCTTCCTTGCACCGTCAAGCAGGCGTGCAATTTCTTTTGCGCCGAAATGGGTATTGGGGGTTGACATAAACAGTTCACAGCCTTTGCCTGCAAAGGCGTCCTTTCGTTCGGTTTTGAGGTTCGGTTTTGTGGAATTTTTGCCCGAATGCGAAAAAGATTGACGAATGGTTCATAAAAATATTTCTTTTCCGCTGTATAATCTTCACAAAGATATTATATACTATATTCAGAAAAGGTGCAAATTATCAGCAACGGAGGAAAGAAAATGAATATCACCGATATTAAAATCAGAAAGCTCTTCGACGACGGCCCCATGAAGGCCATCGTGTCGGTCACCTTTGACGGCCAGCTGGCAGTTCATGACATCAAGGTCATCAACGCCCGCGACAAGTTTTTCATCGTGATGCCCAGCCGCAAGAATCCGGACGATACCTACAGAGATATCGTGCATCCCATCAATGCACAGTTCCGCGGTGAGCTTGAGGCTGCCGTTATCCGCGCCTACAACGAGGCACTGGCCGAGGCTGAGGCAAATGCAGAGAATGCAGAGGAAGAGGCCTTCGCCGCCGATCTGCTTTGATTTGCAATTTACGTCCTGACGGTCCGGGGTATACAGCCCCGCCCGCGCAGGGCGGAATTTTTTTATGCGAAGTCCCCCGAGGGGGGATTTTTTTATATTTGTCCGTGCGCGGGCAGGATACCCTCGGGACGGATGGTGATCGTGCCGAAGCTGCCCTCGCGGAGCGAGCCGGGATTGAAGAGCAGAAGCGGTCGGGTCAGCGTTTTTCCGAACAGCACCTCTCCTGCGGCAACGCGATATTCGATCGGCTCGTGCGTGTGTCCGAAGCAAACGATGTCGGCATCGGCCTCAAGGCCTGCACCGATCGCGCGGACAAGTCCGCCCTTGACTGCACGGGTGTGACCGTGCATCAGCAGAATCCGCCGCCCGCCGAGCAGCAGGGTCCGTTCCTCGGGCGCGGGATCGGGATCAAAAAAGGTGAAGCTGTCGCAGTTTCCCCGCACGGTATAGGTCGGGCAGGGGGAGTCGTTCGGCAGATCGCGCAGACCGTCACCGAGGAAAAGCAGGGCATCAAGCCCCCGCTGTCGGAGAATTACCTCGCGCACCGAATCGGCGCGGCCGTGCGAATCAGAGAGAACGAGCAGGTTCATGGATCGGCTCCTCGGTCCAGACGGCGCCCTTCGGCAGAATAAAGCGAAGTGCGCGCGGAAGCACGCTGATGTCCAGACGGTCACATTCAATCAACTCGCCGTCAATGCAGAGGCTGCGCACCTGCGGAAAACGGAGAGAGAGTTTCTTCTCCTGCGTGTATCGGATGAGCTTTTTTGCGGCATTAAGCTCAAGAAAGGTCCCGTCGTGATAATGCTTGACTAAGGTCAGAAAGCGTGTGCGGCTCATGTTTTTGACCATGCAGACGTCCATTTTGCCGTCACTTAAGATGCTCTTTGGCGCAGACCGAAATCCGCCGCCGCAAAAGGCACCGTTGGCAACCGCAATCAGAAGCAGCTCGTGCTCGCTCTCGCGGTCATCCTCAACGCGTGCCGATACGTGAACGCCCGGCTTGCGGATCAGGGTGAGCAAAACGCCGCTGATGTAGGCCAGCTTTTCGCCGAAAAAGCGGTTTCGGCGCAGAAGAGAAGCCTGCTTTGCCGCCTCACTGTCAAAGCCGATATTGACCATGTTGGCGCAAAGGCGGTCATTGCAGCGGAGCAGGTCGAGACGGATCTCACGGCCGTCAATCTGCGCGGCGGGATCAAGGAAGGGGTCGACGTCGCCGAAATTGCGCACGAAATCGTTTCCCGTGCCAATCGGGATAACCCCAACGGCCGCCTCGGGAAACTCTGCTGCCGCGTTGACGATGCCGCTGAAGGTCCCGTCTCCGCCGCAGGCAAAAACGCGGGTCTCCCCCTGCGCACAAGAGGACCGAATGGCCTCGGTTGATTCCGCCGCCGCCGCAGTACGGCGAACGGCAAAATCAAGTCCACGCGCACGGCAAACAGCCTCAAGCTCGGCGGAGAGCTTTTCATGGACCCCCGCCCGCCCGGCCTGTTCATTGAGAATAAACAAATATCTCATCCGATCCTCCACCTTCCGCTTCCTTGCTCCGACATCAATTTTGCCGAAAGCATACATATTGCTATTATATCATGAAATAAAATTCTTGTCAAGAAGCGATGGTCGGCACGAGGGCGCGCACAAGCTGAACACTTCTGCCGTAGGGCGGGGGCGGCACAAACTTAACGCTCCTCCCGTAGGGGCGACCAGCGGTCGCCCGCCACGAAACGGCAAGATGCCGTATGGATTTCCCCCCTGCAAGGGGCTTAGGAACAAATGCGGCGCAAGGTTAATTTGGAAAGACAATAACCTCTTTTTTGCGCCTAATGGCATAATCAAGGGCGAGCCTTGTTCCGCTTTTGCGGATAGTGGGAGCGTTTTCTTCACTATAGTAAACGATGCAGTATTTGCTTTGCTCGATCATTTCGCAGTTACGCTCGACATACACTGCCCTGCCCGCGCCGAGAAGCTTATCGGGATAATAGGTGTCCTCATAGGATTTCAATAGATACGCCCTGTAATCATCACCTATGATCGGAAACTCTGCCCGCACATAAAGGCGTTTTATGTGCGGATATTTTTCTTTCAGTTCAGATACAAGCGCAAGACAAAGCTTGTCAAATTGACTTTTGCTGCCAAACAAAAATCGGTCTACGCCTTCGTTGGTGATCAACTTTTCAATAGCCATGCGCAGATTTGCTCGCAGTTCATCTGTTTCCGTAATTTCTCTGTGCCCAAAGAAGCAGCAAGTGGTATTTTCCATTTTGATTTCACCTTGAATAAATAATCTGTTATTTATTATACATGATAACTGACTTAAAGTAAATAATCATTTACTTTGCAAAAGTTATAAATCGTTTCGTTTTCTTGTAAACTATTCGTATAAGGGGGCGAAATGATGGAAACAGAGTTTGCTGATAAATATATTACTTTGGGTTTGAAAATTGCCTATTACCGAAAAAAGGCAGGATATACGCAGGAATATTTTGCAGAGCTTATTGACAAAAGCGTGAATTTTATAGGGCAAGTGGAAGGCCCCGGAACTGTTCGCGGTGTCTCCCTTGAAACGCTGTTCAAGATTGCGCAGGTATTAAAAATATCCCCCTCCAAGTTATTGGAAGAGGATTGAGAAAACCAAAGCCGCCGACAATGACGGGTGCTCATAAAACAGTTAACAGGCACAGCGGCTTGCTCTGTGCCTGTTCTTGTAGAACTTCACTTTTCATGATAAACTGAAAACAAACAGTTCGACAAACTTGAATTTGTAGGTGCGTGCAATGAACCTAATAGAATTAACTCACAAGAACGATATTTTACAAACATATGAGATTTACAAACACTGTATGTTTATGCCAACCGAAAAAAAGCTTAATAAGAAAGTAGAACAATTTCTGAATAATAACTCTGTAAAAATCTTTGCTTGTTTTAGTCAC
>JAZNCR010000137.1:0-10622 GCA_045587605.1 Eubacteriales bacterium | reverse complement strand
CGGGGCGGAAAGCAATACCAAAGATAAGATCGTCCCGGAGAGCCTTATGGATGCAGCGAAGGTATATCTTGATTGCCACACGAAGCAAATTACGGAAAGTCTTCCCCTTGAGGGGAAGGGGGACGACCACGATAGTGGTGGATGAGGTGTAGATTTGTACCGAAGAACACCTCATCCGTCAGCCTTCGGCTGCCACCTTCCCTAGGGGGGGAAGGCTTAATGAGATTTGCTTCCTTCCATCGTGGCAATAAATCTATACCTTAATTGCCGCAAGGTGTTAATCTTTTGTCTTTGTGAGGTGATAACTATGTGGATTGATTCTACGCTTTATACAGCGGCGCCGACCGATGGGAGACAGGCAAAGGAAATGGCTTGCTATGCCTTGCTTGATCGGCTCGGCATTGCATATACTCGCATTGATCACGATGCGGCCGATACGATTGAGGCGTGTCATGAGATTGACCGCTTGCTCGGTGCGATGATCTGCAAGAATCTCTTTCTCTCAAACGCGCAGAAGACGGCGTTTTATCTGCTGCTGATGCCGGGGGACAAGCCGTTTCGGACAAAGGACCTCTCACATCAGATCGGCTCGTCCCGTCTTTCCTTTGCGCCGCCCGAGCATATGCTGCGCTGTCTGGATATTACGCCCGGTTCGGTCAGCGTGCTCGGGTTGATGAACGACCGCGAGCACGAGGTGCGGCTTCTCATCGATCGCGATTTGACGGCGGCCGAATATATGGGCTGTCATCCCTGTGTGAACACATCCTCTCTGCGGATTCGTGTTGACGATTTGCTCGGGTCGCTTCTGCCCGCGCTCGGCTATGTGCCGACCTTCGTGACCCTTTGAACGGGTGCATATTGCTGCGCGGCTGTGCATACGATAGCACAACGCGGAAAAACAGCCCCACGGCCGAGCCGTGGGGCTGTTTTCCTTTTTTGAGGTGAAATGATGCGCAGATGGATCCCGCTTCTTTTTTTATTGACGCTTTTTCTCCCGTCCTGCTCACCCGATCGTCCGATCGATCTTCCCGCCGTCGTTTCGGCCATGGCGGGGGAGGATGCGGCGGCGGGCGAGGTTTGGTTTTGGGAGCGACTTGACGGGGCAGGGGATGAGAATGCGATACACGCAATGCCCGATTCGCTCATTTCGGCGGCGTTCGGGGATGGGGAGGTTCCGGATGAATTTGCTTTGCTTGAGGGATATGCGGTGCGGCTGAGCGGGTTTGCACGGGCAGAGGAATACGGCTGCTTTGTCGTTCTGCGCGAGCGGGATGCCGAGGCGGTTGCGGCGATGTGCCTGCGCCGCATGGATGCGGTAGCTCGGCTTTGCGGGGAGGAGACGGTGTGTGTTCCGCCGCTTATCATCGGCCGCTGCATCTTTTACGCAATCGGCGAGGGGAGCGAAGAGGCAATTTCGCGCGCGCGTGCGCTTATGGGCGCGTGAGCACCTCTTCGGTCAGCTCGATCTGTATCTGCTCGGCACAGACGCCGTTTGGCATGGGGAAGATGATATGCCACCATGCGCAGTCGGCAGTCATATCTCCATCCGGGAGAAGGCGCGTGATCCGCACGCTGTAGACGGCACGGCCGTCTTCTCTGACGCTGCGCTCAACCGAGTCAAGGCGGTGCGTGATCGAGCCGCTTCCCTCGTCGAGCAGAACGAGGGCGAGAGACTGCCATGGAAAAAAGCCCTCCCGATACTCGGCGAGTGCCGTCTGCATTTCGCTGTTCTCGGCAAGGCCGCTTTCAGCAAGATAGGCGTCGAGCGCGTCGGTGCTGTCGACGACGGTGACAACGGGATAGGCGGGTCGCTCGTATCCGCCTGCACGAACGTATTTGGTCTCGTTTTCCCCGACGATGGTGAGGTCGTTGAAGATGAGGGAGATCTTCTCCTCGGTATAGAGGCCGCGGGGCAGGGGAATGCAGATATGCCACTCGGCCATATCGCAGGTCTGTGCGTGCGGGGAAAGGCGGGTAAGGGTGATGGCAATGCCGCCGTCGGGGGTTTGGTCGGTGCGCTCGATTCGATGGCGGATTGAGCCGCTTCCCTCCTCAAGCAGGAGCAGAAGAAGGTCATGCTCCGAAAAGAAAGCGGCGTCGTATTGCCGAGCGGTTTGACGGAAGGAGACCTGCCCGTCCGTAGTGCTGTCAAGGCTGTACTTGTCTTCATTTTCCGCGATGTAACGGGAGAGGGCTTCGGGGGAATCGATCACGGTCAGGCGGGGATATTCGGTACCACTGACGTAGCCGTTTGTGCGGATATAGTGCACCGAAGAGAGATCGGGCGGGATAAAGGGGGCGGTCGGTGCAGCGGTCGTGCAGGCGTGGTCGAATCCGGTTGATTCGGGCGGCACGGTCGGCTGTGTCGGTGCACAGGCGGCAAGCAGGAGGGCGGCAAGCAAAAGGCAGACGAGCTTTTTCACGGGATATCTCCTTTCGATGGCTTTTGTCCGTATAGACGCGGAATGAGGAATTTTGTTCCATCCGTACGGTGATGGAAGGAAATAACAGATTTCAAAAATATTTGTAAAAAGTCCCGTCGGGGACTTTCCTTTTTTTTGCAGATATGTTATAATAACACTTGTGAATTTTACCCGCGTGGTGTCGGTCTCGGCCGATGGAAAGGAAGTTGCGTATGAAAGATTATTTGTTTATTGTCAACGAGGGATTGATTCCCTTTTTGTGCGGAAAATATCAGATGGAAATGCATCCGATATATATTATTTTTTCGGTGATTCTCTGTATCGTGCTTCCGTATCTGCTCGGCAGTCTGAATTTCGCGCTGATTATCTCCCGCCGCTTCTACGGAGAGGATATCCGCACCAAGGGAAGCGGCAATGCGGGCATGACCAATATGCTTCGCACCTACGGCAAGGGCGCGGCTGCGCTGACTTTGCTCGGCGATATGCTCAAGGCGGTTTTTGCGTCCCTGTTCGGTTATTTGTTCCTCGGTGTAACCGGTGCATATCTGGCAGGACTTTTCTGCATTCTCGGGCATATGTTCCCGATCTTCTATCGCTTTAAGGGCGGCAAGGGCGTCGTAACGACCGCCGTTATGATCCTGATGCTCAACCCGATTATTTTTGCGATTCTTCTTCTTATGTTTGCCATTATCGTGATCGGTACGCGCTATATTTCGCTCGGCTCTGTCATGTGCGCGCTTCTCTGGCCTCTGCTGGTTCACCGCATTGAGGGACCGGGCGCGAACGTCCTGCTGACGATCGGCATTGCCGCGCTGATCGTATTCATGCATCGCGGCAATATCAAGCGCTTGTATGAGGGAAAAGAGAGCAAGGTTTCGCTTAAGAAGAAAAAGAAGGAGGAGCCGACCGATGAATGAGACGAACGAGGCCCTCTCGGGTCTGACCCAACTGATCGATGCCGCAGCCGGGGCGCATTATCTGCGCCGTCTGGTGCTCTCCCGTCCCGATGACCGCGCCGTTCTGCGCACGGTTGTCACCGTGAAGTCGATCGGCGGAAGGGAAGTGCTTCAGGCGGAGTCCTTCCTTGCCGACAACAAGGCCGTGCACCGCAATTTCCCCGATGCGGAAGCCCTTGGTGAGATTCTGCCCGGCTATGCGCAGATCAATCTGCTGACCACCGTCGGTGACTGTGAGTACAAGCGCTCGAAGTCGGGCAAGACGGTTCTGCTCGGCGGCGACAAGCTGATGCGCAAGCTGGCCGACCGTGGCGGCGAGACGGTCGAGGTTGGGGGAAACAACCGCGACAAGCAGTATTTGCTCCGTGGCGACGAGCCCTTTCTCATCGAGCTTGGCGTGAGTGCCGAAAACGGGCGGATTCATGACAAGAAGCGTCCCAAATTCCGTCAGATTTGCCGTTTCCTTGAGCAGGTACGCGACATCGAATCCCATCTGCCCGCCGAAGGAAAGCTGGTCATTGCCGATCTTTGCTGCGGAAAGAGCTATCTCAGCTTTGCGGTGTATCACTATTTTGCCGTCATGCGCGGACGTGAGGTCGAGAGGGTCGGGGTTGACCTCAAGCCCGACGTGGTCGAATTCTGCTCGGCGACGGCGAAGAACCTCGGCTACGGAGGACTGCGCTTTGTTTGCGGGGACGTCTCAAAATACGACGAGCCCATCAGGCCGGATATGGTGATTTCTCTCCATGCCTGCAATACGGCGACCGATCTTGTGCTTGACCGTGCGATCGGCTGGGAGGCGAAGGTGATTCTGTCCACCCCCTGCTGTCATCACGAGCTCAATCAAACGCTGAACTGTCCCACGCTTGGCTTTATTGCGCGTCATTCGATGCTTCGCCAACGCTTCTGCGAGGCGGCAACCGACGCGCTTCGCCTGACCCGGCTTGAGGCGGCAGGCTATGGGGTGAGTGCGCTTGAGTTTATTGACCCTGAGGACACGCCGAAGAACATTTTGCTCCGCGCCGTAAAGCGGAGCGGTGGTGCCGCAGACCGCGCCGCCGCCGCGCGTGCCGCGAAGGAATATGCGGCTGCCCGTGCTTTTCTTCTGGGTGAGGAAAGTGAGGCAGAGGGGAAATGACCTTTGTCAATGCCATGAAATATATCAACGCTGCCGGACGGACCGCAGGCAGACCCACGCTTGAGCGGATGCGCCTGCTTTGCCATTATCTCGGCAACCCGCAGAAGCGGCTGAAATTCGTTCACATTGCGGGAACCAACGGTAAAGGCTCGGTGACCGCGATGCTTTCGCGGGTGCTTGGCGAGGCCGGCTATCGGTGCGGACGTTATATTTCACCTTATGTGATTGAATTCCGCGAGCGCATTTCGATTGGCGGCAAGATGATTCCGCACGCAGATCTTGCCGAATGTACCGCACAGGTCGTGCAGGCTGTTCGGCGGATGCAGGCGGATATTGCCGCCGCACGAGAGGGCGGGGAAACGGCGATGCCGATTCCTGCGGCCATGCTGTCGGGGGAGATTCCCGACACGCCCGTGCAGTTTGAGATCATCACGGCGATTGCCTTTCTCTATTTCAAGCGGGAATTTTGCGATATCGTGGTGCTCGAATGCGGTCTTGGCGGAAAATATGATGCGACGAATATCATTGATCCTCCGCTCTGCGCCGTCCTGACGTCGATCGGGATGGATCATGCCGATTTGCTCGGCGACACCCTTGAGGCAATTACGGCCGAAAAATGCGGTGTGATCAAGCGAGGCTGTCCCGAGATTGTCAGCAGTCCGCAGATGCCCGCCGTACAGCGCATTATCACCGATTCCTGCGCTTCCGCGAACTGCCGCCTGACTCAGCCTAACCGCGCCGACCTTCACGTTGACCGCATCACTCTGCGCGGACTTCATCTGCGTTACCGCGGCGTTCCGTATACCCTCTCGCTTTGCGCCGAGTATCAGGCACTCAATGCGTCGGTCGTGCTTGAGACGGTGGGAGCCCTCCGTCGGGCAGGGGTTAACCTTCCCGAGCGAGCGGTGCAGAGCGCACTTGCGAATACTGTTTTTCCTGCACGCTTCGAGGTGCTTTCGATTGCGCCGATGATCGTCGTGGACGGTGCGCACAACCGTCCCGGCATAGAGGCACTTTGCGCGAGTCTATCTGCTCTGCGCAGTCGTATCGGCGGACGGTTGAATCTGATGATCGGTATGCTGCGTGACAAGAATCCCGAAGAGGTGCTTTCGGCAATTTCCGCACTCTGTGCGGGGGAGAATCCCTTCTCGCTTGGGACGGTATATGTGCTTACCCCCGACAGTCCCCGCGCCATGCCTGCCGAAGAGCTGGCCGCGCTTCTTGCCGAAATTCCCGCACTTGCGGGGGTGGAAATCTGCGCAGTCGATCGTGCAGCGGCTTCCATCGATCGGGCGGTGGATATGCTGGGTGAAGAGGATGCGCTCGTTTGCTTCGGGTCGCTTTATCTTGCGGCTGATCTGCGCAATATGATTCGGGATGCGCTGAATCGATGAGGAAAATTTGGATTGAGGAATCCGATTTCCCCCTTACGGGGGACGTGATCTATCCGATTCGGGTAGAGTTGACCTCCGGAGAATGTCGGATTTCGGTGATTCCCGATGCGCGGACGGCGGCGGAAGCCTTTGCCGCCGACCTGCCGCCGGAGGAGAGCTTGGGCGGGCAATTGCTCGCCCTGTTTTCCCCTATGATGCGCGCGCAGGGGTATCTGCCACTGCCGATGGCAGATGAGCCTATTGTGGTTTGGCAGGGGTATGCTGTTCGACAACCGTACCGACTGCCGATATACCGTTCTGCCGATGTCGCTGATTTGCCGTGGGGGCTTTCCCACCGTCGGGAGGATATGCCCGATTCCGCTTTTTTTGCGGTGGCCGACGGAAGGGTTGCCGCGGCGGCGTGGTATACCCCGATGGGGGTTGCCGTTGAAACGGCACCCGATTTCAGGCGGCGCGGCTTTGCCCGTGCTCTCGTGGCGGCGCTGACCGACGAGCGGTGTGCGCGGGGAGAGGCGGTGCTTTATCGCTGTCGTGCTTCAAACGCCGCATCGATGGCATTGGCCGAATCGCTTGGCTTTACCATGATTGCCCGTGAATATCATCCCGGCTTTCGTCGGGATCGTCGATCGGGCTGATTTTTGCTTTTACCGATAAGGATGTGATACTATGGCATTTGATGCCGCAATGCTGGCGGTGATCTTGGGTGAGCTTCGTTCGCTTGCCGTCGGCGTGAAAATTGAAAAAATCTATCAGCCCGAGCAGGATGAGATTCAGCTTGCCATCCGAGCAGGGGGCGAGAACCGACGGATCCTGATCAATGCGGGTGCCAATAATCCCCGTCTCGGATTCACCTCGGTACAAAAGGAAAACCCGCTCACAGCCCCCATGTTCTGTATGCTTCTGCGCAAGCATCTGACGGGCGCACGCCTGTTGTCGGTCGAACAGCCCGGCTTTGAGCGCGTGGCGATTCTGACCTTTGAGACGCGGGATGAAATGGGATTTGCCGCACAGCGCTGTCTGATTGCCGAGATTATGGGCAAATACAGCAATCTGATCTTCACCGATGCCGACCGCAGGATTCTTGCCGTTCTGCGGCCGGTCGATTTCACCACCAGCCGCAAGCGGCAGGTTCTGCCGGGGATGCGCTACGAGCTGCCCCCGCCGCAGGACAAGTGCTCGCCCCTTGAGATGACGGAGAATGATTTTGCCGCCGCAATGGCCGAAGCGGATTCCTCCCGGCCTGCCGACAAATGGCTGACGGCGACCTGCCTCGGTATTTCCGCCGTGCTTGCCCGCGAGATTGTTTACCGCGCAACCCGCTATCCCGACACGCCCCTGCGCTATTGTGAGACGGATCGGCTTTGGACATCCTTCTCCGGCGCGATGGCGATCGTGCGGGGGGAAGCACCCGCCGAGCCGTGCATGGCAATGGAGGGAAGCCGCCCGATTGAATACAGCTTTCTGCTGCAGACGCAGTACGGTGAGGAGGCGCTTTCGCGCTATGCCGATACGGGAAGTCTGCTTGACGCCTTCTTTGGCGCACGCGACAGAGACACGCGGGTCAAGCAGCGTGCCGCCGACATTCTGCATCTGCTCACCAACGCCCAGAATCGCATTACGCGAAAGCTCGGTCTTCAGCGGGAGGAGCTTGCCGATTGCGCGAAGGGAGAGACGTATAAAAGAGAAGGCGACCTGATTACCGCTAATCTCTGGCAGCTTTCGCGCGGAATGAAGCAGGTGTCGCTTATCGATTACGCGGGAGAGCCGGATGCCGAGGGGAATTATCCGACGGTGACCCTCTCGCTTGACGAGCGCCTCAGCCCATCGCAGAACGCACAGCGCCTTTACAAGCGTTATAATAAAGCCAAAACCGCCGAGGTTGAGCTGACCCGTCAGATTGCGCTGGCCGAGAATGAGCTGCACTATCTCGAGAGCGTTTTTGATGCACTTCGCCGTGCGGAAAACGATCAGGATCTCGGTGAAATCCGCGAGGAGCTCCATCAGGCAGGATATGCGTCCCGCATGAAGGCGGGAGGCGTGCGCAAGCAGAAGGCACCTGCCGCCGCAGTTTACCGAACCGATGACGGCCTTCGCGTGCTCTGCGGAAAGAATAATCTGCAGAACGAGTATATTACGCACAAGCTGGCAGGGAAGGACGATTATTGGTTCCACGTCAAGGGACAGCCCGGCTCGCACGTTGTGCTTTTCCGCGGCGAGGATGAGCCGACCGACCGCGATTTTACACAGGCCGCCGAGATTGCCGCATACCACTCCGGTGCGGCCGACGGACAGAACGTTGCGGTTGACTATACGCTGGCACGGCACGTCAAAAAGCCGGCGGGCGGAAAGCCGGGGCTTGTGATTTATCACACCAACTGGACGGCCTACGTTACCCCCGACGCCGAAACGGTTAAACGGCTGAGGATGAAGGGATGACGGCTTTTGTGGGGAGAGGGGATGCCTTTTTGAAAAAGGCATCCCCTCTCCCCACGCGCTTCTCCTTCGCAAAAGCTTTCATGCAGGCGGCCGCAGAGATGGAGATTAACGGCAGATTCGGGGAAATACACTTCTCCGTTGTTGGGCTTGGGCGTATGGTAAACCGCATTGGCCTTGGAAAGGTATCGTTTGTTTGGCGGAGAGAGAAAATAACGCAAATTGGACTTCAAAAAAATTCCCGTTTGTGTCATAATATAGGTAAACCGTTTGTAGGTTGTTTTTTCAGAGAGAAAAAGGAGAACGACATGAAATTCAACTTCCACCGATCGCTTGACGTCTTACATTACGGCTGTGAAAAGCCGCGCGCATATTTTATTCCCCATGGCACCTCGGCTGCGGCCGACCGTGCCGAGGAGACCGACAACCGCAATCTCTCCGACCGCTTCCGCAGCTTATGCGGCGAATGGGATTTCCGTTGGTTTGCGTCGATTCATGACGTGCCCGATTTTGCCGATCCCGCCTATAGCATGGAGGGTGCGGAGAAAATGACGGTGCCGATGAATTGGCAGCTTGCGCTCGGCCGCGGCTACGACGTGCCGAACTATACCAACGTCAATTATCCCTATCCGGTCGATCCGCCCCATGTGCCCGATGACATTCCGTGCGGGCTTTATATGCGCACCTTCGAGATGGATGACGCAACGCTTGACCGATATACCGTTTATCTGAATTTTGAGGGCGTGGACGCCTGCTTCTACGTTTTTGTCAATGATAAAATGGTTGGCTACAGTACCGCAAGCCATATGTCCTCGGAGTTTGATCTGATGCCCTATCTCTGCACCGGCACGAATACCCTCAAGGTACTTGTGCTGAAATGGGGTGCGACCTCCTATCTCGAGGACCAGGATATGTTCCGCTTCTCGGGCATCTTCCGTGAGGTGTATCTGCTTCTGCGCGACAAAAACCATATCATTGACATCTTTAACCGCCCCCGTCTTGCCGATGACTTTTCGTCGGGTAAGCTGACGGTTGAGCTTGAGGGCTGCCGCGCGCTGTCTGTCGCATATAGTCTTACCTCTCCTGCGGGTGCGCTTCTTACCGAGGGAACGGTTGAAATTGACGGCACGGGATCGGTCGAGATTGACGTGGATTCTCCCGAACTCTGGTCGGATGAGACGCCTTCGCTGTATGTTCTCCGTCTGCACGCGGGAAGTGAGCACATTCGCATTCCGGTTGGCTTCCGTCGGATCGAGGTGAAGGGTAAGGTCGTTTACATCAACGGTAAAAAGGTCAAGGCCAAGGGCGTCAACCGCCACGACAGCCATCCGATTCTCGGACACGCAACGCCGATGGATCATATGCTGCGCGATCTCTATATCATGAAGGCACACAATATCAACATGGTGCGTACCAGCCATTATCCGAACGATCCGCGCTTCCTCGCACTCTGTGACAAGCTCGGCTTCTACGTTTGCGATGAGGCCGATATTGAGACGCACGGTATGCAGAGAATCGGCAACTGGAGTGCACTGACCGACAGCCCCGAGTGGACGCACGCCTTTGTTGACCGTGCAATTCTCATGGTCGAGCGGGATAAGAACCATCCGTCGATCATTATGTGGTCGCTGGGCAACGAATCGGGTGTCGGTCGAAATCAGTGCGCGATGAACGAGTATATCCGCTCCCGCGACGATCTGCGCCTCGTGCACTGCGAGGACATTAGCCGACGCAGTGATATTCTGTGGGAAAAGGGTGCGGGGGAGAAGATCGACGAGAAATACGAGTTTGTGGACATCCACAGCAAGATGTATCCCGATTTTGCGTTCTGCCGCAAATATCTGCGCGACAAGACCCAGACCCGTCCGCTCTTTTTGTGCGAGTATAGCCACGCGATGGGCAACGGCCCGGGCGATTTTGACCCCTATTGGAAGATGGTCTATGAAAATGACGCTTTCTTCGGCGGCTGTGTGTGGGAGTTCACCGATCACTCGGTTGCCATTGGTGACGATCGCTACTATGCGCCCGGCTATACCTATGGCGGCGATTTTGGCGATAAGCCCAACGACATCAACTTCTGTGTTGACGGCCTCGTTTATCCCGACCGTCGTCCGCACACCGGTCTTCTTGAGCTCAAGCAGGCCATCAAGCCCTTTGCCGCATCCTACGATGCCGACAAGAAGACGGTGCGGACCAAGAATCTGCGCTGCTTTACCACCCTCGCGGATGCCGATCTGCTCTGGCAGATCAAAGTCGACGGCAGGATCGTGACCGAGGG
>JAZNCR010000136.1:0-2772 GCA_045587605.1 Eubacteriales bacterium | reverse complement strand
TGGCAGCTGCTCTCTCTTCTGCCGAGAAGCGAGATGAAGCGAATTAAGCCCGATATGCTGGAAAAATACTGGCCGAAGGACTAAAGAGGGGAGGAATTGCCAATGGCGGAGATTCGGGTAAATCCGACCCGTATGGAGCTGAAAAAGCTGAAGACCCGCTATGCGACTGCCCGCCGAGGCCATAAGCTGCTCAAGGATAAGCGAGACGAGCTGATGAAGCAGTTTCTTGAGATCGTGCGTGAGGACAAGGCACTTCGTGAAAAAATCGAGGCCGGGCTTGCCCGCGCATACGGCAGCTTCTCGGTTGCGGCCGCGGTCAGCAGCCCCGCGATGCTTGAGGAGGCAATGATTCTCCCGCGCCGTGCGGGTACGCTCAAGGTTGGCGAGCGCAATCTGATGAGCGTTACCGTGCCCACCTTCTCGATGGAGGTAGTCGGCGAGGGGGACGGCTGTAATTACGGCCTTGCCTTTACCTCGGGCGAGCTTGATCTGGCGCTGGGCGAGTTCGGGCAGATGATGACCGATCTGGTTCGTTTGGCCGAGCTTGAGAAGACCGCACAGCTTCTGGCCGAGGAGATCGAACGCACCCGCCGCCGCGTCAACGCACTGGAGTATATCATGATGCCCCAGCTGCAGGCGGGAATCAAGTCAATCACGATGAAGCTCGACGAGAACGAGCGCGGAAACCTGACGCGTCTGATGAAGGTCAAGGATATGATGCTCGCCGCACAGTACGGTGCCAAGCCGGACGATGATGCGGAAGAATAGGAAAACGGGGTGCCGCATTCATTTGTGCGGCACCCCGATAAATTATATTTTTAAAAAATAAAAAAGCGGCTGTATGCTTTTTCTTATACGGATGTTTTCATGTTTTGGCAGAGGGATTGTTTTTCTGCTGATTTTTGTTATAATGGTGTGGGTGATGAAAATGGAAAATAAATTGCCGAAAAGGAAAGATCTTCGAATTAAACAATATGATTATAGTTCTAAAGGTGCATATTTTATTACAATCTGTATCAAGGATAGAAATAGAATACTTTCGGATATCATCAAATCGGTAGGGGTCGGCGCCCACGACGACCCGCAAAGCGCCTCACAAATACAGTTAACGCAAATTGGCAAGATTGCAGAGAAGAATCTATTGTCAAGCAAAAACATACCGGGTGTATATATCGATCGATATGTGATTATGCCCGACCATATACACGCAATCATATTTCTTGAACCTACGGAATATGCACCGCGAAGGGACGGGTCGTCGAGGGCGCCGACCCCTACCAATGCAATGCTGCCGCACGTCATTTCTACATTCAAACGTTTTTGTAACAAGGACATCGGGTACAACATTTTTCAACGAGGGTATATCGAGCATATCATTCGAGATAGAGAAGATTATGAAACAAGGGTCAAGTATATCTGCGAAAATCCAATTCGTTGGTACTACGATGAATTATATGCACAATAATAAGGGTACGGGCTTCGCTTGACACATTTAATGAGAGTAAAAAAGTAACGGAGAGTTTGAGTAAACATATTTCGATTTATCAAATAGAAACACACCCCCCGACAGACTGAAAAAATCTGTCGGGGGGCTTCCTTTATGAGAAGCAGCATTTGCACCACTTTGTTCGTGGGACTGTCTCGTCGCTCCCCGGGGGGGGGAGGCTTGTTGCGGGATTACAAGCCGAGCAGATCACGCCATACCTGAATATAACGCTTGGCCTTCTTTGCGTTTGCCGCCTCGGCGAAGATGCGCAGAAGCGGTTCGGTGCCCGAGAAGCGGCAGATGACGAAGGAGCCATCGGCAAAATAGAGCTTGCATCCATCCTCGAAATTGACGCGGACGAGCTCTGCACCAAAATCGGGATAATCCTCCCGCTCCATGACGGCGTGTCGGATCGACTCACGATCCTCGGCGGGGAAGCGCAGATTCGCTTCGACCAGCTCATAGGTACCGTAGCGTGCGCGAAGGCTGTCGATCAGCTCGCCCGCCGAGCGGCCAAGGACCGAGAGCATTTCGATGAAGAGGACGGCGGCATAAATGGAATCCTTACCGTGGATATGACCGCGCACGGTAAGACCGCCCGACGATTCGCCGCCGAGAACAGCGTCGTGCTCGTCAATTCCGGCCGAGATGTACTTAAATCCGACCGGCACCTCATAGCAGTGCTCACCAAAGGATTCTGCCATCGCGTCGAGCATATGCGTGGTGGCGAGATTTCTGACGACGGGACCGCGCCATCCCTTGTGCTCGTGCAGATAATAGTAGAGCAGGCAGAGAATTTCGTTTGCGCTGATGTAGCGTCCATCTGCATCAATGATGCCGAGCCGGTCACCGTCGCCATCGAGCGCAATACCGAGGTCATAGCCGCCGGCCACAACCTTGTCCATCAGCTCACCAAGTCCGTGCTCGGAGGGAGCAGGCGTTGCTCCGCCAAAATAAGCGTCCTTGTTGCTGTGGATGAGGTCAACCGTACAGCGCGCGGTGTGGAGAAGCACCTGCAGAGGATAGGTGCCCGAGCCGTGCATGGGATCAAAGAGAATACGCATCCCGCGCAAGCGGATGGCATCAACGTCCATGACAGCCAGAATGTCGTCAAGGAAATCGTTGAAGGGATTCTGAATATAGACGATCCGACCCGCGTCGCAGGCCGCAGAGAAGGGCATTGTACGGACATCCTCATCCTTCAGCCCGTCGATCAGTGCCTCAAGACGAGCGGTCGTCTCAAGGTTGGCATCCCGACCCTCATCGACGATCAGCTTGATGCCGTT
>JAZNCR010000135.1:0-2583 GCA_045587605.1 Eubacteriales bacterium | reverse complement strand
ATCAACGGATCGATAACGGGAACATCGTCGGTGATCGAAACGGCGGCAAGGAAGGCGCGCTCGGCGGCATCAAGCCTTGTTTCGTCATCGGCGTAAAGCACGGCAAGCGGAGCGTTCGCATCGAGGTGATCGCCCGTGCGTGCAGCAAGACGGATCCCCGCCAGCGGGTCGATGACGTCGGTCTTGGTGGCGCGTCCGGCACCGAGGGGCATGGCGGCGCGGCCGATTTGCTCGGCATCCATCCGCGCGATATAGCCATCTTGCGGTGCGGTGACAACCCTTTGAAATTGTGCCGTACCGAGAACGGCCGGATCATCGGCGCAGGCGGGATCTCCGCCCTGTGCGGCAATCCATTCGCGGAATTTCGCGAGCGCCGCTCCCGAGTCAAGCGCGGCCTCGGCACGCGCGAAGGCTTCTTCGGGGGAAATATCAAAGCTGAGCGAATAGAGATGAGCGGCAAGAGAGAGGCAAATCTCACGCAGGGCAGGGCATCCACCTCCCTGCAGGATCTCGATTGCTTCGGCAACCTCAAGTGCGTTTCCGATGGCGTATCCGAGCGGAACGTCCATATTGGTGACCAGCGCGCGTATCTTTCTGCCGCAGCTCCGTCCGATCTCTACCATGGCGCGGGCAAGCGCTTCGCTCTCTTCCTTTGTTTTCATGAAAGCACCGCTTCCGGTTTTGACGTCGAGTACGATCGATTTTGCTCCGGCGGCAAGCTTTTTCGACATGACCGAGGAGGCGATCAGCGGAATGCTGTCAACCGTTGCCGTAACGTCGCGCAGGGCATAGAGCTTTTTATCGGCGGGGGCGAGATTTCCGGTCTGTCCGACGACCGCGATCCCGATCTTCTTTACCTGAGCGAAGAATTTCTCGGGGGAAAGGTCGGTGCGGAAGCCTCGGATGGATTCCAGCTTATCGATCGTACCGCCGGTATGTCCAAGGCCGCGACCCGACATTTTTGCTATCGTACAGCCAAGTGCCGCGGCAAGCGGAGCAACCACGAGGGTCGTCTTGTCGCCGACGCCGCCCGTGCTGTGCTTATCGGCGGTATGTGCGCCGAGCGGTGAGAGGTCGATCTGATCCCCCGATTCGGCCATGCAAGCGGTCAGATGCGCAGTCTCCTCTGCGCGCATACCCGAGAAGCAAACCGCCATCAGCCATGCGGAAAGCTGATAATCGGGGATCGAGCCGTCGGTCACGCCTGCAATCAGCGTGCGCAGCTCTTCTTCGGTATGCTGCTCCCCTCGGCGTTTCTTTTGAATGAGCTCATACATGGTCATGACGGTTTCTCCTCCTCAAGCAGGTGAAAGGAATAGGGAAGCAGATCGGCCAGGGTCAGTGCCTTGATGCCGTCCCGATAACCCAGATAAACAGGCGTGTCGGGAGAGAAAAATTCGCTCATCACCTGTCGGCAGGTACCGCAGGGGGGACAGATTCCGTCAATGACGCCCTCTTTTCCGCCTACGATCGCAATGGCGCGAAAATTGCGCACGCCGGATGCAACAGCGGCGCTGATCGCCGCACGTTCGGCGCAAATGGTGGCGGGATAAGCGGCGTTTTCAATATTACAGCCCTGCCAGATACGCCCTGTCTCATCGAGGAGTGCCGCACCGACGTGGAAGTGGGAATAGGGCGCATATGCACGGGTCATGGCCTCTGTCGCGGCCTTCACCAAGATTTTTTCGTCGATTTTCATACTGTCCTCCTTAACTCAGCCGAGTCAGCGGCTCACCCCAGGGATTCGAAAGGCCGAATCCGGCGGCAACCGTGGCGGCAATGCGGAAAAATCCTTCTTTCGTACCGAAGTTTTCGGGAGAGACACGATCTCCGCAGATAAGAAGCGGTACGTATTCACGGGAGTGGTCGGTTGAGGGTGTCGAGGGGTCACATCCGTGGTCGGCGGTGATCATAAGCACGTCATTCGGACGAAGCTTGGGCAGGAAGCTGCCAAGCCATGCATCAAAGCGGGTCAGTGCCGCACCGTATCCGTTCACGTCGTTCCGATGTCCGTAGGAGGAGTCGAAATCGACGAGATTGACAAAGCAAAGACCGCGGAAATCCTCATCGGCAATGGCGGAGGTTTTTTTCATACCGTCGTCGTTGCCTGCGGTGGGAATGGCGCGGCTGACACCTCGTCCGGCAAAGATGTCATTGATTTTTCCGACGGCAATTGTTTCGAGTCCCTCGCGCATGAGCAGATCAAGCAGGGTGTCCGCGGGCGGCTCAATCGAGAAATCGTGGCGATTTGCCGTTCGGGTAAAGGTGCCGGGCTGACCGACGAAGGGGCGGGCGATCACACGGCCGACACCGTGCTCTCCGACGAGCATACGGCGTGCGATGCGGCAATATGCGTAAAGCTGATCGGGCGGTACGATGTCCTCGTGCGCGGCAATCTGGAAAACGCTGTCGGCCGAGGTGTAGACGATCAGCGCACCGGTGCGGAGATGCTCCTCACCGTATTCCGCAATGACCGCCGTTCCCGATGCCGGACGGTTGCAGAGCACGTCACGACCTGTCTCTTTTTTGAATGCTTCGATGATCTCATCCGGAAAACCGTTCGGATAGGTGGGAAGCGGCGAG
>JAZNCR010000134.1:0-2395 GCA_045587605.1 Eubacteriales bacterium | reverse complement strand
TGCATCGATTATGGGGAGCGCAACCGCCGTCCCCTCGGCAAGTCCGGTCAGGGCCGAGCCCGCCGCACTGATGCGGCCGGGGATACGGTCAACGGGGCAAGTCGGAGCGTAGCCATGTCGTTCTGTGAGCCAAGGAGTTGTGTGATGAAATTGTCTTCCTAAGCCCGCTTGGCCTCCGACTTTGCATCGATTATGGGGAGCGCAACCGCCGTCCCCTCGGCAAGTCCGGTCAGGGCCGAGCCCGCCGCACTGATGCGGCCGGCGATACGGTCAACGGTGCGTACCTCGGGGGATACCTTCGTCCCGATCAAATGAGAAAGTCCGGGCTCAAGTGCCGCCAGAAATTCGGACGACGGGTAACCTTCGTCCGCCCGCCAAAGCCCTTTATAGCCCGCAAAGACCGCCGCGTGGCTTTCCTCGCCGGTCAGCACCTGCGACAGCCAATCTCCCGCCTCGGCAAATCGGCTTGCGGCACCGTAAACATCGGGTGCCTTGCGGTATATTTCAAGAATCTTCGGCAAAGCCCACTCGGAGGAAACCTTTCCGCCGTACATACAGAGCCAATCCTCGCCGCGCGCCTCGGCCAATGCCGTAATCTCATCGGCCTCGCTCTGGGCGGCATGATGCTTCCACAGCTTGACATAGGCGTGCGGCTCGTCGGCATAGGCCGGATCAAAGCAAAGCGGCTCCCCGGAAGCGTCCAGCGGCACAAGGGTACAGGCGGTGAAATCTATTCCAAGCCCGACCACCGCCCCGGCATCGATTCCGCTCTTCGTCAGTACATCCGGAATCACGTAACGAAGCACGTCAAGATAATCACGCGGGTGCTGGAGCGCAAATCGGTCGGGCAACCGCTTCCCGCCGGGGAGCGATTCGTCCATCACACCGTGCGGATAGGCAAGCTCGGATACGGTCATCTCCTCGCCCGTCATCCCGTCAAGCAGGAGCGCACGTCCCGAAAGCGTGCCATAGTCTATCCCGATTACGTAACGCCGATCCATTACCGCTTCCCCTTTGCATAGCGTGCACCAAAGGCGGCGCAGGCGCGGTAATCCTGTCCCTCTTTATCCATGCCGAACGCCCCCCATACGGCGGGGCGGAATATATCCTCCTCGGGCACGTTATGCATACAAACGGGAATACGGAGAATAGAGCAGAGCGTGATCACGTCAGCACCGATATGCCCGTAGCTGATGGCACCGTGGTTAGCACCCCAGTTGTTCATGACGTCGTAGGCCGAGGCAAAGGGAGAGCCGGGCTTGCCGTCACAGCGGGGGGCAAACCAGGTACACGGCCAGGTGTAGTCGGTCCGTTTCCAGAGCGTATCGGTGACCTCGTCCGGCAGATGCACCGTCCATCCCTCGGCGATCTGCACAACGGGACCGATGCCCCGCACGAGATTAAGACGGATCATGGTGCAGGGGATCTCGGCCTCGGTCACGAAGCGCGAGGAAAATCCACCGCCCCGGAAATAGCCGTTATCGGCGGCGCACCATTCGGTTGCGGCAAGCATGGCGTCGGCATCTGCCGCGTTCACCTCGTACCACGGCTTCACCGTCGGCTTCCCGTCCACATCCCGCGAACGGCAGTTGAAATCAAGCGCGCCTGCGCCCGAATTGATGAGATGAATGAATCCGCCCGCTTCTGCCGCGTGACCCCAGAGCGTATAATCTGCGGCTTGCTTCAAGGCTTCTGCCGACCAACAGGTACGGACGTCCGCAAACAGTTGGGCACGGCCGGTAAGCAGCTTCATCAAGAGCATGCTCACCCCGTTGAGGGTATCGTTTTCGGTGGCGAGGATATAAGGCTCTCGCGCACCCGTCCAGTCGAAGGAGCTGTTGAGCATCGCCTCGGGGAAATCGGTGTTCGGATAGGCATCGGTCCATTGCCGCTGGCCCTGGAAGCCCGCCGCAATGGCATTGTGGCCAACCATCTCCTCCTCACAGCCCGAGGGCAGATTCGCATTTCCTTCCATCAAATCGCGAATGATGAGGGCACATTTAACGGTGAACGCCCAATCCTCTTCCTTCTGTGCGTCGCTTCTGCGGATGAAATCGGGGTTTTTGTCAAGTCCCTCTCTGCATTTTTCGCGTACCCATGCAAGAGCTTTTTCGTATTCGGCATGGTCGTAGATTCCCCGATCAATGCGGCGAAGGACCTCAACCTCGTCGATCGATTCGACCCGCATACCGAGATAATCCTCAAAGAAGTTGGCATCAACGAGCGATCCTGCAATACCCATGCACATTCCGCCGATCTGCAGATAGGACTTGCCCTCCATGGTCGCCGCGGCAATCGCCGCACGGCCGAAGCGGAGCAGCTTCTCCCGCACGTCATCGGGAATCTCCTCGGCATCGGCATCCTGCACGTCGTGTCCGTAAATACCAAATGCAGG
>JAZNCR010000133.1:0-4694 GCA_045587605.1 Eubacteriales bacterium | reverse complement strand
GAGGCCGCCTTGAGGAGATGCTCCGTCAAACCGACAGCGATACCCGCCGTGCCGCAGAAGAGCACATTGCCAAGATGCTCGACCAGACGCAGACGGCAATCACCGCAATCGGCGCACCTTCAGACGCAAAATCGGCAGGAGCTCCCAAGGCATGACGGAGCTTGGGCAAAAGATCCGCCGCCTGCGTACGGCACAGCAAATCACGCAGACAGAGCTGGCCGGAGACAGGATCACGCGGAATATGTTGAGTCAGATCGAGAACGGAAGCGCACAGCCATCTTTGCCCACTATCCTTTATCTGGCGCAAAAGCTGAACATTCCCGCCGGATATTTTCTTGCAGAAGCGGAAGACGAATTCCCCTATCGGAAAATACAGTATATTTCGCTCATTCGGCAAACCTTTTCGGCAGGGAAGTGGCAGAAATGTATGGAAATCTGCCAGGAGAAATTGGGCGGAACCGACGATGAAATCAACTATATTCTCTGCCGCTGTTCATATCAGCTTGCACTGCAAGCCTTTGCTGAAGGTCGACTTTGTGCAGCACACACCGAATTCGTTCAATGTCTTGAATACGCACCGCAAAGTATTTTCGATACCGCTCCCGTTGTCAAAACAGCGTACGACTATTTGACTTATCTTGCACGCTTTGACTCGGCACTTGAAATCCCGAGTTTTATCCGGGCGCCGCACAACAGTATAAGTTCCGACCATCCCTGGTTCAGCTGTTACCTGTACGTACTTCGTTTAATCGAAGAAGGAAATCTCGATACGGCAGAGCATCTTTTGGCCATTCCCGATTTTTCCACCAAGGCCTATGCGGCACACGCCCGTGCACGCATCGCGATGGCACAGAGAAAATATGCGGATGCCCTGCATATCATCGAAACTCTGCTGACTCCCGAACGGGGCTTGCCGCCAAGCAAGCCGCTGACCTATCTGCTCTATGTTGACCTTGAAATCTGCTGCCGCGAGACAGGAGATTTTGAGCGTGCATATCGCTATACAACCCAGCGGGTAAAGCTGCTTGACGTGCTTTTGACAGACTGAACCTATCATACCGAAAGAAACTGCAGGATGCCGCACCGTTTCGGTGCGGCATCTTTTTGCCCCAAAACAGAAGAGGGTGTCGCGCATATTCGCGCAACACCCTCGAAAGCATTTAATTTCCGGATTTCTTCTTTTTTGCGTTATCCGGCTTTTATGCCATGCAATTTTCTGTGGTTAATTCAAAAAATCTGCTTCGCTGGCTTCGTCGTCAACCGGAATGGTGAAAATCGGCTTGCCGGCAGGCTCGCGGTCACCGGCATAACCGCCGAGAACCTCGTCCATATGATCCTCTACCGCATCAATTTCCTCGTCGTCGAAAAGCTCGTTGTTGGGTCCGTCAAAGGCAAATCGGGGAAGTGCGGAACGACGATCCTCAAAGGATTGCTGCCACAGAAGAAATGCGCCGACGGCGCCTTCCATTGCGGCAACGGCAAGAAGTGCCTTCGTCAGGCTTTTTTTGCGAATGGAGACCGAAAGAAACACAAACAGCATAGAAAAAGCCGCCACGATCATGGAAACCGCCAACATCTGCTTCGTCTGTTTTTGGTTGAACATTACAATTCTCCTTTACCGAAATTTATTTGGACAAGCAATTATTTTGCATTCATCTTCAGATAAGCGTTAATAAACCCATCAATTTCTCCGTCCATCACCGCGCCGATATTACCGTCTTCATAGCCGGTTCTGGTGTCCTTGGCAAGCGTGTAGGGCATAAATACGTAGGAACGGATCTGAGAGCCCCACTCAATTTTGGTCTTGATGCCCTTGATGTCTTCGATCTTTTCAAGCTTTTCCTGCGCCTTGATTTCCATCAGCTTGGATTTGAGCATCTTCATGGCAGTTTCCTTGTTCTGCAGCTGGCTGCGCTCGGTCTGGCATCCGACGACGATACCGGTCGGAATATGCAGAATACGGATTGCGGAGTCGGTCTTGTTAACGTGCTGTCCGCCCGCGCCGCTTGAGCGGTGCGCAGTAATTTCCAGGTCCTCCTCGTTGATGACGATCTTGCCGTCATCCTCAAATTCGGGCATAACCTCTACCGAGGCAAAGGAGGTCTGTCTGCGGCCTGATGCATCGAAGGGGGAAACGCGAACCAGACGATGTACGCCGTTTTCACTCTTAAGATAGCCGTAGGCATTGACGCCCTCAACCATGATGGTTGCACTCTTCAGCCCCGCTTCGTCGCCGTCAAGCCAGTCAATCAGCTTATATTTGAAGCCACGGCGCTCACACCAGCGCGTATACATACGGTAGAGCATCTGCGCCCAGTCCTGCGCCTCGGTGCCGCCGGCACCGGGGTGGAAGGAAACGATCGCGTTATTGCGGTCGTATTCGCCCGAGAGAAGAACCTCAATGCGCATTTTCTCTTCGGTTTCGACAATCGCGGCGAGTTCTGCCTCGACCTCTTCCAGATAGCCCTCCTCCTGCTCTTCAATGGCCATCTCTGCAAGGGTAATGGCATCCTCAAGCTTGGTCGAAAGGGCCTCGTAGGCCTCGATTTTGTCCTTCGTCTGCTTTATGGTCTGCAGAATCTTGCTTGAATTCTCCTGGTTGGACCAGAAATTTTCTGCCAGCGTCTTTTCTTCAAGCTCAGCCGCAGTCGCGCGCAGCTCGTCAATACGGAGTGCCGAACCAAGCTCAGCAATATCTCCACGCATATTCTGTAATTTATATTTGGCTTCTTCAAGTGCAATAATCAAGTGCAACCTCCTGTCCCGCTTGGCGGGTATGTGCATGAATTTATAATCTATATTATTATAGCATATTCTCCCGCCTTTTGGCAAGAGTGATTTGACTTTTTTTACTCTTCCGCGCAAAAAATTGCAATCAGATCTTCTTCATAAATCAGAAGCTGATATCCCCTGGCTTCAAAATACCGAACGTCATAGCCATCCACGTGTGCCGCAACGTAGGGACGCAAATCAAGTGCCACATATTCCGCATCATGCTTCGACTCGATCACATACAGCTCACTTCGGCGGCTGAGCTGGGGAATAAACATGGTTGAAGCACGCACCGACGCGTCGTCCGGAATCGTCTCAAGACATTCGGTAATCCGGGCATTATCCGCCGCATACGTGAGCGCACGATTAAGATAAAAGGTCTGCATCGGCATCCGCATTGCACCAAGCAAAATTGTCGCACAAAGCCCAAAGAGCAGGCAGCATCGGCGCATACGTCCGCTAAGCTCGGGCAGGTTGATGATAAGCAGATAAAAGAGCATCGCTGCCGTGCCGTATGTGTACTGGAAACCGATATCATGCTGGTAGGGATAATCGGGCATCAGATTGATGAGTACCATCGGCAAGATCAAAATCAGCCGACCGTAGCGGCGCGTAAGAAGTGGGAGAAGACCGATGGGAAGCAGCATATAGGCGAGGAATCCGAGCTTGTCCGCATCAAAAAGCTCATACAAAACAAACGCAGGATTAAGCAGGGCAGTGCGCACCAGGTCCTTCGGCGTTCCGTTATAGCCGATGAGATTATTGTAGCGGCCGAACATTGCGCCGTCCCCATGATTCTCCAAATACCAAACGGCGGCAACAAAATAAGCAATCGAGAGGGCAAGCAGAATAAAAGCGTGCCGTTTGCGCGGCTTGGTGAAAATCCAATAAATGGCGGCAAACGCAACGTAGATCGGTGCGTCCTCCTTGACAAAGAGAACGAGAACGGCAAACAAATAAACTGCCCAATAGCGCCGCTCTTCGAGAAACCAAAAGAACCAAAGCAGAAGCGGAAGCAAAAGCTTGTTTTCGTGGACGTCGTAAAAACAGCCTCCGAGCATGGCAGGATAGGCAAAATAAAGCACCGATACGAATAGCGTGACAAACGGGGAAAGCTTCATTTTCCGTGCCAAAAGAATCAGCGGAACGACACCCGAGAAAAGAAAGACAGCCTGCATGACAATCAGGGTTGCCGGATGGGGAATCAAGGCATAAAAGGGGAGATAGAGATAGAAAATCGGCGAAACGTGAACCGCAAAATGGGAAAGAAGTTGATCACGCTCACAGGTGGTCAGCGGAAGAAAGCTTTCGCGCATATTGTGGAACATCTGTGAAAAAATACCGAAATCAAAGCCGGGAGAAGAGTAAGAAAAATATCGGCAGAGCGTCAGCGTCAGAAGGTAGGTCAGCACAACCGCCCCGGAGAAAATAATCAGCACAAGCATGATTTTGGGGGAGAGCCGACGGGAAAACGCATCGAAATTCTTCGGTAAATGTCCAATGATATAGGAAACGGCAATGGCGAAAACAGCGCAGATGGCTAAATAAAGATACAGGTTCTGCCGCAAAAAAATCACGCGGGATCCATAGAGCAGAAGAGAGAAGAGAAGGGAAAACGGTGCACTGTCACACCATATGGAAGCAAGCACGAAAAGGAGAAACGCAAGCACAAAAAAACCGCCTGCCGTCCATATAGATGCAGCTTCGGAAAATTCAAGCGAAATAATCGAATGATCCGTAAGAAATGTCAGCAGCCACGCAGTCAGGCACCATGCGCTGATTGCGCAGGCAAAAAGCGAACCTTCACGCAAGGACGGAATTTTTCTTTTTTTCATCTTTTGTCCCTCTCCCGCCAATCGGCAGTAAACTATAGTATGGGGATATTTCCGGAATTTAAACAAAACAACGCAAAATAGAAATAA
>JAZNCR010000132.1:0-10349 GCA_045587605.1 Eubacteriales bacterium | reverse complement strand
TGCTATCCCGAGGGGCATATTGCCTGCGACTCGCCCGAAAAGGATATTGACTATCTTTACGAGAAGCAAGAAGCAGGAGCGTCCTTCTTCGTCAGCCAGCTTTTCTTTGATAACGATTGCTTTTACCGTTTTCTCGACGCCGCCCGTGCGCGCGGAATCGACCGCCCCATCATCCCCGGCATCATGCCGATTTTGTCCAAAGCACAGATTTCGCGGATGATCTTCCTTTGCGGCGCTTCCCTGCCGGCGCAGATCGTTCGTCTGCTCTACCGCTATGAAGATTCTCCCGAGGATCTGCGCCGCGCGGGCATCGAATACGCCGCTGAGCAAATGTGTGCGCTTGCGGCCGCAGGTGTGGACGGGATCCACATTTACACCATGAACCAGCCCGACATTGCACGCACCTGCGTGGGGGCGTTGCGCGCATGACCGATTTGCTTTCACTCTCCGCCGCCGAGCTGCCGCTTCGCGCGCAGGACGTCCTGATCTCGCTTGGCTGTCCCGTCGATACGCAGACGCCCGATCTGTGCCGAACGGCCGAGGCCGCGGTTTCCCGCGCGCGCAGTCTGGCGCATCCCTGCGCGGTCGGCCGCTGTTTCCCGCTTGAATGGCGGGACGACCGCCCGGTCGTCGTCGGTGCCGCTCTCCCGCTTTCGGGCGACGACATTGCGGCACATCTTCTCGGCTGTGACCGCTGTCTTCTGCTCGCCGTGACACTCGGTCATACGGTCGAGCGCGAGCTGCACCGTCTGGCCGCCGAACCGACCGAAGCACTCTACTTTGACGCCGCATGCAGTCTCATGACCGAGTCGGCCGCCGACGCGGCGCAGGCATTGATGCTCGCCACCATTCCGCATCGCCGCACCCCTTACCGATACAGCCCCGGCTACGGCGATCTCCCGCTTGCCGTCCAGTCCGCCTTTCTCTCTGTTCTCGATGCGCCCCGCCGTCTCGGCCTGACGCTCACCGACTCGGGGCTGATGCTTCCCCGCAAAAGCATTACGGGGATAGTGGGAATAGAAACGTAAAAAGGAAGCCGCAATGATTCGGCTTCCTTTTTATTATACTGTCATACTGTCGTTATTCTTCGATTCCCATCTGCCCCATCAGGCGCTTATTAAATTCTTCAGCCGTATTGTACCCCATCTTTTTCTGGCGGTTGTTCATTGCGGCAATTTCCAAAATGATGGCAAGGTTGCGTCCGGGACGAACGGGTATGGTAATCATCGGCAGCTCGATACCGAGAATTTCAATCGTTTCGCTGTCAAGACCGAGACGGTCGTACATCTTTCCCTGCACCCAGGGCTCAAGATTGATGACCAGGTCAACGCGCTCGGTGTTTTTGACCGCCCCCATACCGAACAAACGGCGGACGTCAACGATGCCGATGCCCCGCAGTTCAACGTAATGGCGGATAATCTCGGGCGCCTCGCCAACCAGGGTTTTGGCAGAAACACGCTTAAGCTCAACCGCATCATCGGCAATCAGACGGTGACCCCGCTTGACAAGCTCGATGGCAGTTTCACTCTTACCTACGCCGCTGTCGCCGAGGATCAGAATACCCTCACCGTAAACCTCAACGAGAACGCCGTGCCGGGTAATGCGCGGCGCGAGGGAGACGCTGAGCGATCCGACAAGTGCGGCGGAAAATTCGCTGGTGGGACGATGCGTACGCAAAAGCGGAATTCCCTCTGCCCGGACGGCATCAAGCAGCTCATCGGGAATTTCAAGTCCCGTCGTAACAATCACGGTGGAGGGCTTTTCTCCCATAAATCTGGAAAGCGACCGACGGCGCTCTTCCGGCGGGAGCTCGACGATATAGCGATGCTCCGCCTTGCCGATCAGCTGAATCCGGCTTGCTTCAAAATATTTAAAAAATCCGGTCAGGGCAAGACCGGGACGGCTGACGTCCGCCGTGGTAATCTTAATCTCCTCGGCCCGCTCGGGCAGATAGACCGTCTCGAGCGAGAATTCATTGATCAGCTTTGTCAGCGGGATAGTATACACGGATTCCATACGAATCACCGGCACTCTCGCGGCGCGAAAGCTCCCTTTCTCAAGATAATGACCGTCCCGCCGTCTCGGGTACAGCAACAGATCGGCGGACTTTGCATGCGGTAACAGCTTCATTATAGCACATTTTCAAAGCAAAGGAAAGAGGATAAACCGAAAAAATCCGCAAAATTCACACGTCGGCCATATTTGTGCGGTATACTGTAAATAATTATTCGTTCAGATTCCCGCATACGCGGATTGACCAATCACTCACAGGAGGATGACACATGAAAAAACTGTTTTTACGCGTTGCTCTGCTTACGCTCGCCCTTCTTCTCCTTGTCGGCTGCGGCGGCGTGAAGCCGATTGCGCCGACCGAAGACGATCTGCGGGTCGTCATGCAGGCCTCGGGCTATGACGTCTGCTATGACGAGGTCCGCTACTATGCCATCAACCTCAAGCGGCAGATGGCTGAATATCACGGAAGCGACATCTGGGCAGACGCCAAGACAGCCGAGCCCTATATGGAGGAGCTTCGCACCGGAATCGAGGATATGAGCCGATACAACGCCGCCGTGCTCTCTCTCTGCGCCGAATACGGCATCAGCATCACCGAGCCGATGATCGAAGAAGCAATCGCGGACGAGGTGGAGGCACTCGTCGAGGAATTGGGCGGCATGAAGGAATACAAGGCCGCACTCGACGAATACGCCATGACCGATCGTCTCTTCCGCTACATGACCGGCATCACCCTCTGCGAAACCGAGCTTTACAACGTCCTGCTTACGCTTGATATCCTTGATCGCTCGGACGAGGGCGCTCGTGCCTTCTTTGCCTCGGAGGATTTCATCCGAACCGTACATATCTATATTTCCAACGACACGGGCGAGTCGGTTGACGAAAACCGCGCCGAAGCAGAATCTGTCTTGAAGCAGCTCAAGGACGGTGCCGACTTCGACAAGATGATCGGCTCACACAGCGAGGACTTCTTCATGACGACCAAGGACGGCTATTACTTCGCACGCGGCGAGATGTCCGCCGAATACGAGAACGCGGCGTTTGCACTTGCCGAAAATGCCTTCAGCGACGTCATAGAAACCGCAGACGGCTTTTATATCATCCGCCGTCTTCCCAAGGAAGAGTCTTATATTACCGCCAATTTTGAGACCCTCAAAACGCGTTATCTGAGTGCAACCTTCTACCGCATCATTGAAGAACGCCGCGACGAGATTACGCTCACCCAAACCGAATTCGGACAGGCTCTTTCGCTCCGCGATATCCACTGAAGCACCCGCAAATTTACAGATTATTCACATTCCCGAACACACGCTGTGGTATAATATATTCGGACGTTGGCAAAGCCGAAATAGCGCAAAATCTTGTGCCATTTCTTGCCATTTCCTACAAGAAGTTGCGTATGCCGCTGTGATCGGGGGGTGAGGATATTGCGGGCAAATTACGTGAATATCGGTCGCCGAAAGCAAATGCGGCGCCGAACCGTCGGCCGCATTCTCATCGTCGCGGCAAGTGCCGTCGTCATCTTTCTCCTCAGCCTCCTGCTCGGCCACCATCTGCGCGCACAGCTTGATGCACTTCCCGCCCGCGGTGATATTCCGGAGCAGCTGCTCTCGGGCGAGCTTCCCGCCGATACCTCGGACGCAAGCCGAGTCAGCATCATGGCATCCCATCTTCCGCTGTCCGTCCTTACCGATGATGCGGCAGTCAGCGCCGTGGTTGAAGAACTGACCCTCGGCTCAAGAGAAGCCGTCTCGCTTTGCCTCAGAGACACCGAAGGCAACGTCCATTTCCGTTCCTCGGTCGCACAGGCACTGACCGGACAGCCTGCCGCAGACGGGCTTGACCTCTCGGTGCTTATCCCCGCGCTTCAGCGTGCGGGCATATACAGCAGTGCAGTGTTTTCCGTCACCAGCCTGTCCGAGCAGGACGCGGTTTCCCGCGAGCTGCTTCGCGCGTTTGAAATCTCACTCGCAGGGGAGATCGGTGCGGCCGGTGTGGACGAAATTCTTCTGACCGGAATCCCGCTTGACGTTGACTCGCTGGATGCGGCTGTCGGTTTTGTGGACGAAATCCGCGCACAGCTCCCGGACGGCGTTCATCTTGCCGTTGCCGTTCCGCACGACATCGTGGCCTCCGCCGCCGGCTCGGTTCTCATCAAGCAGCTCTCCCGCTCATCCGACACGGTTGCCATTGATCTGCGCAGCCTGCCTCTCGGCCCCGAAGATTCCTTCCCCCAGGCCGTATCAAATCTGATCTCGGATGCATCCCTTTATTTCTCCAAATACAATATGCGCGTGATCCTGCCGCAGACCGACGATGCACTCTTCTCGGAGCTTCGTCAGGTGCTTGAGCTTAACGCCGTACACAACTGGCAGATCATTGGGTAAAACCGAAAAGGAAGGGGAGACGCAAAGCGTGTGCCCTTCCTTTTTTCATATCATACCTCACCGCGCCGCAGCTGACCGCAGGATGCGTTGATATCGCCGCCAAGCTTGCGCCGAACCGTCGCACGAATGCCCCGCCGCTCAAGCACGGCGGAAAAAGCCTTGATGGCCGCGGCGTCCGAGCCGGAAAAATCCCTTTCCTTGACCGGATTGACCGGAATCAAATTGACGTGGATCGGCATTGTCTCGGTCCTGCTGCGCAAGCCCCGATTGAGCCGCTCGGCAAGCTTCTCGGCCTGTGCGGGCGAATCGTTTTGTCCGGCAATCAGCGTATATTCGAAGGATATTCTGCGTCCCGTTTTGCGGTAATACGCGCGGCAGGTTTCAAGCAGAGTATCGATATTCCATTTTCGATTGACCGGCATGAGCGCGGATCGCGTTTCATCGTCGGGCGCATGAAGCGAGATCGACAGGGTGATGGGCAGATCCTCCTCGGCAAGCTCGGCAATCTTATCGCAAAGCCCGCAGGTGGAAAGTGATATATGCCGATAGCCGATATTCAGTCCCTTCGGATCACCGACCAGCCGCAGAAAGCGGAGTACGTTGTCGTAATTATCGAGCGGCTCGCCGATCCCCATGAGCACGATTCCGCCTACCCGCAGACCGCTGTCGGCCTGGGCGGCCAGAATCTGTCCGATCAGCTCGCCCGCCTCAAGATCACGCACCTTGCCGCCGATGGTAGATGCACAGAATGCGCATCCCATCCGACATCCAACCTGCGTGCTGAGGCAGATGGTGACGCCGTGCTTATAATGCATCAACACGCTCTCAACGCAATGTCCGTCCGCAAGGGTAAAGAGATATTTGATCGTCCCGTCAAGCGCCGAAACCAGCTTGCGCGTAACGGTGGGCAGGTGATAGTGCGCGGAAAGCGCTTCACGCAGAGTCTTCGGCAGATTGGTCATACCGGCAGGAGCAACCCCTTTGTGCAGCTGCTCGAATATCTGTCCCGCACGGTAGCGCGGCTGACCGAGCTCGGCCATATATGCCTCAAGCTCGGGCATGGAGTAAGAAAGAAGATCCCTCATAAGCAGTCCTTCCGTAAATGCTCAAGTGTTTTGCGGGGCGATATGTACCGAAGAGCAATCACTCGCATTTTCGATCCATCGCACAATAATAGAATCCGTCGGTTCCGTCCGCATCCGGGGTCAGCGTGCGCTCCTCGCATACGGCAAATTCGGGATGCGCCGCAAGGAAGGGGGCCGTTACCCCCTCGTTTTCGACAGGCAGAATGGTACAGGTGGAATAGACCAGCCTTCCGCCCGGCCGGACGTAGCGGGCGGCCGTCTCGAGGATTTCAGCCTGAATGGCGGGCAGGCGTGCCGCATCCTCAAGTGATTTATAGCGAAGGTCAGGCTTCTTGGCCAGCACGCCGAGCCCCGAGCAGGGGACGTCGCAGATGACGCGGTCGGCCTGCCCGATGAGCGCCTCGACAGGGCGGCGCGCATCCCGCGCCTCCGTTTCAATGATATCAATCCCCATCCGCTCGGCACCCGAGCGGATGAGCGAGAGTTTATTTGCGTGCAGGTCGGAGGAAATCACGCGCCCGCGATTCTGCATGTCAATGGCCGCGCCAAAGGACTTGGCGCCGGGGCATGCGCAGAGATCAAGCACAAGATCACCGGGACGTGCACCGAGTGCCGCCACGCAGCGCTGAGACGCCTCGTCCTGCACAAAGCAATCGCCCTCTGCAAATCCGGGCAGTGCCGTCGGATTCATAGATGAAGAGAGGCGGATTCCGCTCGGGACGGCGCACGCCTCCGCGGCAATTCCCGCCGAGGCAAGCCGAGCCAGATACTCCGCGCGCGTTGTGCGGAGCGTGTTCACACGCAGGGTCAGCGGAGGGATTCGCCCGAAGGCCGCAATCACCGACTCAGCGCGGGAAAAGCCGAAGGCGGAAACGAGGGCGGCGCAGATCGGCTCGGCTACGGAATAAGCAACCGAGAGATCCGACGGATCGCTTGGTGCGGAAAAATCAAATTCATCCGCCCGTCTGCCGTAAGCACGCAAAATGGCGTTGACAAAGCCGGCAGAACGGCGGGGAGCAAGAGAAACCGATTCATTGACCGCCGCGTGGGCGGGAATACGGTCAAGATAACGCAGCTGATAAAGTCCCATCCGCAGAATCGCACGGATGGGCGGCTCGATCTCCCGCTCGGAGAGGCGATCAATGATCGCATCAAGAGTGATCCGCCGTTCGGTGACACCGTAGACCAGAGTCGTCACCAGTGCGCGGTCGGCGGGCGAGAGCGGATTGCGCGCAAGCGCATGGTCGAGCGCAATGTTCGGATACTGCCCCCGACGCTCGCTTTCCACGAGCAGCTCAAGTGCAAGCGCACGGGCGGATTTCGGCGTTCTCTCGGGTGCGGACATCAGCGATTCCTCCGATTGGCGATCGCCAAGAGCCGCAGAAACTGCACGAGTGCGGTTGCAAGCGCGCCGACGTAGGTCATGGCAGCCGCGTTCAGCACGCGGCGGGCATCCTTTAATTCATTCGGCGCGTAATATCCGGTCGATTCAAGTGCCGCGATGGCGCGTCGGCTCGCGTTGAATTCCACCGGCAGGGTGATAAACTAAAAAAACACCAAGAAGAAAAAGAGAACGATACCGATGTCAAGAAGAAACCCAAAGCTGAGCACGAGTCCGAGCAGGAAGAGGGGCATCGCCAGCCGCGACCCGATCTGGGTCACGGGAATAATCATGGCGCGAAGCTTCATTGGGAAATAGCCGACCGCATACTGGACGGCGTGTCCCGCTTCGTGCGCAGCGACCCCAACGGCGGCAACCGTTGCCTTATCGTATACCGGCTCCGAGAGACGGATGACCCCCTCGTTCGGCGAATAGTGATCGGTCAGCTCACCTGCGATCGTCTCCACGCGAACGTTCGTGATCCCGTTTGCCGCAAGAATCTGCCGTGCGGCCTCGGCACCCGTCATTCCCCGTGCAGTCGCAACCTTTGCATATTTGGCAAAGGTACTCTTTACCCGCATCTGCGCCCAAAGGACGAAGATCATCACCGGAATCAAGAGAATCGTATAGGCATCAAAATAGTAAAGGGGCATGTTTATCCTTTCCGGGCAGACTTATCTGCCCCAGATATCTCCGACGTTGGCTCTGCGGCCGCGCAGAAAATCGCCCGCCGTCATCCGGCTCTTGCCCTCGGGCAAAAGACGGTGCACGCGAATGCTGCCGACGGCGCAGGAGATCTCAATCCATCCCTCGCCATCACTTCCTGCAGTAAGAATTTCACCGCAGACGGCATGGGGTGTGACGCGATCGGCAACGGTCGTTGCGATGATCTTCACACGCTTGCCATCGGGCAGCGTCGTGAGCGCAAGCGGAATGGGGGAAAGACCGCGGATTTGGTTGTGCACGGCATCGGCAGGACGGGCAAAATCAACGACGCAGTCCTCGCGCTCGATCTTGGCGGCATAGGTTGCATCAGCATCGTTCTGCGGCTCGGGTGTAATCGTCCCTGCCGCAAGGCCGTCCACCGTCTCAAGCAGAAGCCTTGCCCCTGCCTCGGCCATTCGGTCGTGGATATCTTCAAAATTATCGTTTTCGCCGATCGGGACGGTGCACTTGAGGAGCATATCGCCCGTGTCAAGACCGGCCGCCATGTGCATAGTCGTGATGCCCGTCTCGCTGCAGCCGTCGATGATGGCACGCTGCATGGGCGCCGCGCCGCGATAGGCAGGCAGAAGCGAGCCGTGTACGTTGACGCATCCGAGACGCGGATAGTCGAGCACCGACGCGGGCAGAATCTTTCCGTACGCCACCACCACGATCAGCGTGGGGTCAAGGCGGCGCAGCGTTTCGGCAAACGCGTCCCCGTCCTCGGTTCCCGCCTTCAGCGTGGTCGGCTGATAGACGTCAAGTCCGTGCTCGAGTGCATACACCTTGACGGGCGGCGGCGTCAGCGTGTAGCCCCGCCCCTTCGGCTTATCGGGCTGGGTCACGACACCGACGATCGTCTCCTCACGCTCAACGAGAGCGCGCAGGGTCGCGCACGCAAAGTCGGGGGTGCCCATAAACAGAATCCTTGTTTTTTCGGTCTGTGCCATGCCTTATTCCACCTCGTCGGGCGAGAGCATACGGATCGCCTTATCGGTAAAGAGCACACCGTCGAGATGATCAATCTCGTGGCAGAAGCAGCGCGCGAGCAGGTCACTGCCCGAAACGTCGAACTCGTTGCCGTAGCGATCGAGCGCACGCACCGTAACGTGGCGGGGACGGTCGGTAATGCCGTAGCGGCCGGGAACAGAAAGGCATCCCTCAGCCTCCTCCTGCTTACCTGCACGGGCGATGATGCGGGGATTGATGAGCTCGATCACCTTGCCCTCCTCACATTCAACCACCACGATGCGGCGAAGCACGCCGACCTGCGGCGCGGCAAGTCCGCATCCGTTTGCGGCACGCATCGTCTCAATCATATCGTCGAGCAGAGTGCGGATGCGGGGGGTGACCGTCTCAACCGGACGGCATACCTTCCGCAAAGTCTGGTCTCCATCTTTGATAATGTTCAGTTTAGCCATTTATATACCTCTTTCTCAAATCCGCATCCGACCAATTTTCGGTATACGGGAAAATCACAATTTGGAGATCGGCAAAAAACGCTTTGCCGTTACAGGTTAACCGGATTATAATCAACCGTCAGTACCGTCTTTGCCGGTGCTTTGTCGGAAAATCTGGCATAAAGCTCGCCAAAGAAAGCGCGGCTTCGGCGGTTGAGCTTGCATTTGATGACCATGCGCATCCGATAGCGTCCCTCGACCCGATAGACGGGTGCCTCAAAGGGACCGAACGCCACGTAGGCAACGTCGGAGAACTGCCGCTCGGCGATCTTCGGCAGACCGCGGCGCAAGAGGTCGGTTGCCCGTACCAGTGCCTGCTCATCGGCCGACGTCAGCGTCAGGAGCACCACGTCGCAGAAGGGCGGGAAAACCAGCGCACGGCGCAGAGCCGCCTCACGCGCATAAAAGGTGGGATAATCCTGCGCACAGGCAAGCTTGATCACCTCGTGATCGGGATTATTGGTCTGAATGATCGCCCGCCCGCGCTTCTCGGCGCGTCCTGCCCGGCCAATTACCTGCGTCAGCTGAGAAAAGGTTCTCTCTGCCGCGCGATAATCGTCTACGTAGAGCGACATATCGGCCAACAGCGCACCGACCAGCGTCACGTTCGGGAAGTCGTGGCCCTTGGTCACCATCTGCGTCCCGAGCAGAATATCTGCCTCCCCGGCACGGAATCGACCAAGCAGTTCCTCATAGGCCAGCTTGGTTGAGGTGGTATCGGTATCCATACGCAGAATCCGTGCGGCCGGATAGCGGTTCCCCAGCTCCTCCTCAAGCTGCTGTGTCCCAAATCCCATGAAGTGCAGATGCTCCGCCCCGCACGAGGGACAACGCTTCGGCACGTCCATGCGCGATCCACAGAAGTGGCAGACCAGATATCCGCCCTGCGGATGCCGCTCGTGCTTATGGTAGGTCATCGACACCGAGCAGTTGGGACAGGTAATTGCACCGCCGCATGAGCGGCAGGAAAGGCTCGTATGGTATCCGCGGCGGTTAAGGAAGAGAATTGCCTGCTCTCCGGCCGCAAGCGTCTCACGCAGTGCCCCGTCCAGCACACTGCCGATCGGGCTGATATTGCCGTTCCGCAGTTCCTCACGCATATCCGCCACCGTTACGTCGGGCAAAATGGCTCCGCCGTATCGCTCGGTCAGCGGAATCAGCGTATAAACACCCTCCTTGGCTTTGCGGTAGCTTTCCAGCGAAGGCGTGGCTGATGCCAAAAGAAGAAGTGCCTTTCGTTCGGCACAGCGGTAGCTGGCAATATCGCGCGCGTGATATTTCGGATCATGCTCGGATTTATAGGTATGCTCGTGCTCCT
>JAZNCR010000131.1:0-6226 GCA_045587605.1 Eubacteriales bacterium | reverse complement strand
TTTCTCCTTTCGATTATTTCAGGCAAAAAATCAAGCTGCCGTACGGCGGCGAAGCTTAATCACGCAAAGGACTGCTCCTGCGCTGAACAAAACCGCACCGATAATTGCGGGGAACAGATACGGGCTGACACCGGTATGCGGAGAATCGGGTGCACCCGGCGTTACTGCGGGCTCCGCACCCGTATCACGAAGAATGGCAAAAGCAGACATGGTCTTCGACTCAATGATGATCACGTCGTCCGAGCGCATAACGTAGTCCACGATCTTCCAGCCTTCTGCTTCAGAGGTCTTGCCGACAAGAAGGAATACGTCATCTGCCGTCAGACCCTGAATCATGATCTTAAAGGTCAGATCCTGCCCCTCGGCAGTGCTTACCGAAGGAAGTGCACTGCGGAAGCGAAGCTTGGGCTGACTGAGCTCGGTGCAGTAGCGCACGTCAAAAACGTCGGTGATGACGGCATGATCAACGGGTGCACCGTAGGTTGCTTTTTTCCATGCCTCGGCAAAGCCGGGAATCTCATCGAGCCAAGTATCCTTCTTCATCTGCTCTTCTGCCGTCTTCAGGCTGTTCTCAATATCGATATGCAGATCAATTTCCTCTCGGTAAAGATGCCAAAGCGGCGTTACCAGAAGAACGCTGCTGTCCTCATCCACCAGAACAGGACCGGGATTACGCTCGATACTGGGGGAGAAAACGGCAGCCTGTGCACTCAAAGCAAACAGGGATACTGCAATCAGCAGGGCGGAAAGTACGCGAAAAGTCTTTTTCATGTTTTTTACCTCTCTCTATTGTAGATATGGATTGCGGATTTCCCCCGTATTGTCCCGAAGGTCCTCCTCATAAACCGCCATGACCAAAAATCTTCTGGCGGTATCTTCGTTTAAGCAAACCGACAAAACGATCACGCGGTCGCCCGGCTCGGGCAAAACCGTTTTGTCAATGTAAGAGCCGAGCGCACGAATCCGGCGCACGTCCTGGAAGAAGCTGTTGTACCAATATGCATTGCGGAAGTCATAGGTATGCAAGAGGTGCAGCTTCGGATATGGGACCGCGGCAAATGCAACGTAATAGCGGACCTCACCCGGCAGATACAGCTTGATTTCACGATGCCGCATAAAGTCGGCCGCATTGGAATAGGTCTTTTGCAGCTGACCGAACAGCACACCTGAGCGCACCGTATGGCCGTAAAGAACGGTCACGGGGTCGTTGAAATCAGAATTGTTATAGGTTTTTTCGGTATAAATCGAGCCTCCGATAAACGAGGATTCGTCAAAGGCGGTATTCAGATATTTTTTGTCATTGTCGGGGCTTTGCAAAACGGGATAGTCGATTTTTGTCCCGGCAATTTCAATCCATGCAACGATATCCGGGTTGACCTCGTGCAGCTTGGAAAAATTCAGCGTTGACTCGGTCGGACGAACCGGAATCGGTGCCATCGTCTCGGGTGTATGCGTTGTTTCGGGTGTATGCGTTGTTTCGGGTGTACGCGTTGTCTCGGGCGTACGCGTTGTCTCGGGGGTACGCGTTGTTTCGGGTGTATGCGTCGTCTCGGGGGTACGCGTTGTCTCGGGCGTCTGCGTTGTCTCAGGCGTCTGCGTTGCCTCGGGCGTCTGCGTCGTCTCAAGCGGCACATCCATCATGGCACTTTGCTTGAGAGAGTCTCGCAGAGCTTCAAGCGCTTCTCCCTCATCTTCCGGTATTTGTTGATAGGCGATCTGCATCGCAACACACACCGCAGCACAAATCAAACACAGGATCAGTAAAACAATATATATGGTTTTCATAGTATTCCTATTTTTTCTCAATGCAAAGCAATCGGCGCGCGTCCTGCATCATACCCTCGAGAATACCCTCCCCGCACCGACCTGCAATTTTCTCGCAGGCAGCCCCAAGATTGGGCGGACGCACAACGGTACCGTGGCAATCCGATCCAAGCAGATGAATCCATCCCCGGCGAAGCATACGCATCGCCTTTCCCGCCGTCATGCGTGACAGAAAATAGGACGCATTGGACTGCATGACAACACCGTTCTCGAGCAGCATATGCACCGTTTCCCGCGGCTGATCAAACAAATAGCGTTCGACGTGGGCCAGCACGACCCGGCAATCGCCGCGCCGGGAAAGTCCGATCAAATCGTCGATAATATGCGAGGTCCAGCGGCCGTGCGGCATCTCGAGGAGCAAGCAAGGAGAGTTGCCAAGGAAAAACGCGGGAAGCTCTTCCATCGCGGATATTCCTGCGAAATACTCAACCTCCGCTCCAACGATGAGCCGCGGAACGGGGAAATCGTCCACCTCCGCCAGTGCCGCCTTCAGCGCGTCAAGGGCGCGTGCACGGCGGGAAAGAAATCGCTCCGGTCTGTCCCCATCCGCATAGAAATGCGGGGAAAGCACTACGGTATCCACACCGGCAGCCGAAAGGGTGCGCAGCATCTCAACACTTTGCGCGGCCGAACGGCTTCCATCATCCGCGCCCGGGAGAATATGCGTGTGAAAATCAACCCGTTTTCCCCGAATAGACGGACAATTGGTCGATTGAATCATAAATCAATCTCGCGGAACGGATTTTCCCCGGCAAACGGGTCTGTCTGATCATTTTTCTGCACTTGGGAAAAATATTCTCGGCTGTGGCGGTAATATCCGTGATGATAGCCGTATTTTTTTCCGTACTTCTTCCCGTATTTCTTATACTTATACTTACCGTACTTTGTGTTATACTGTGCACAGGTAAGCACCATACCGATGATACGCGCATTGCTCAGATGGAGCTGGTGAATCGTATCATCAAGCAGCCGCTTATCAACGAAATCCTGACGGACAACAACAATCATACCATCGGTCAGCTTGGAAACGATAAGTGCATCCGACACCTCCGTAACCGGAGGCAGGTCGATGATAATATACTCGTACACTTTTTTCAGTACATCGAGCATCAATTCAAAGCGCTTGGAGGAAAGCAGCTCGGTCGGATTGGGGGGGATATCGCCGCAAGTAATTACGGCGAGATTGTCCTGGAGCGAGGAGTACTGCACGATATGCTGTCCATTGTTCTTTCCGACAAGCATATTGCTCAGTCCCGGCGCGCGATTGAGCCCGAGGAGCTTTGCAATGCGCGAAAGACGCATATCTGCGTCGATCAGCAGGGTCTTTTTGCCCGCCTGCATTAAATCGTAAGCCAGATTGATCGAGGTGGTCGACTTTCCCTCATGTGCCATGGCACTCGTCACACCAATGACACGGCACTCACTCTCATCCGCGAAGCTGAATATAACATTAGTTCGCAGACGCTTGTGTGCCTCAGCCATCGCAAAGGAGCGATTCTTGCCTACGGTCAAGGAAATTTCCTCAACGGTGGGCTCTGCATAGGGAGTGTCTTTCGTTTTCTTGTTCTCTATCTTCTTGTTTTCTGCCGATTCGGCTTTTTTCTTTTTCGAAAAACTCATTGCTTGTCACCATCTTCCGTTTTGGCGTTTTCCATACTTTGTTCGTATCCGCTTTGATAATATCCGACTCGCTGATAGCCATACTTATATCTATGATGATAACCGTACTTATATTTGTAGCCGTATTTCTTTCCGGTAGTCTCGTATACGTCGGGAACAACGGCCAGAATCGGAATATTGTATCTCTGCTTGAGATACTCTTCGTCGCGGACCGTCGTATTCATCAGGTCCTGAATCACAATCAGTGCACAGGAAAGAAGAGCACCGAGTACCGTACCGATCAATGCATAGCGCGTATAGGAGGGAGACGAGGGATTGACCGGACGAACAGCACGGTCAACTACACGAACCGAGCTGCCATCCACGATATCCGAAATACGGTCCGGCAAAATCTCAACAAGTGTCTCTACAATCAACTGCGCATGGTCCGCATTGCCACAGGTTGCAGTAATGGTGAAAATTTCGGTATTGTCGACAGATCCGGCAGATACGATCGTACGCAGCTCATCGTAAGAATAAGGCAAATCGGCACGGTCAATCGCGGACTCAAGCGTCGTACGGGATTTGAGAATAATCACGTAAACGTCAAGCAGGCTCTTCGCCGCCGACAGCTGCGAGGAGCTGAAGGTAATCGTGCTTCCGCCGACTGAAAGTGAATTGTTGTTGGCGTACATCATGGCAGAGGCAGTATACTGCGGTTCAATTGTCAAATAAGCACCGCCGAATGCCAGCGCGCCGCACATCGCCATGCAGAGCAGAATAATCCAAATTTTCTGCCACAGAAGCCGAAGTGTATTCAGCAAGTCGATTTCGGCCGTACCGGATTCGACCATTTCATTCATCTTCTGATCATTCATCATTGTTATCGCTTTCGCACCGGCGAAAGCATCCTTTCTTTGGGAATTGGGACGGCTTTTGTAAAGCAAAATCAGTGCCCGAGCCGACGGCGCAAATATCGCCACGCACGACGCAGGAGATTCAAGCCGCTGCGCCACAGGCGTCGAAGCGGGCGGCTGTAATGCCAGAATCGGCAATAGAGCCAATAGGAGGTCGAATTGGCAGGCACTTCCCTGCCATTCCGACAGAACGAACTTACCACGGCAATCATCTGCGCATGGCGTAAATCGTGCTCAAAAACGAACTGATTGTCTCCGATGCAGGTATATCGATCCTTCGACACACGTACCACACGATGCAGAACGTACTGCCCGTTCTCGCGCCGATAGAGCGGCAGATCATATTTTTTCAGCCGTTCAGGAAGCGGCGAGAGGGTCACAGTATCCTGTCCTTGCCGGATCATGGGAAGCATACTGGTCCCGCGCGGAGAGAAGGTTACCCTTCCGCCCGACAAAAGCTGCTCACGGATCAGCGGCATCAGCGCATCAAGCTCGGCTGATTTATTCGTCAAGGAATCCATGCTCACGCAGCTTGGCGACAAACCGCTCGGCACCTGCGCGTGCGGTTTCCGCATCCACATCATATTCGGCGAGGAGCGCTTCGGTAAGCCCGTCGAAATTCGTCTCGCGCTCAAGTGCGGACCAAAGCGTCCGCCCCGTTTCATTTAAGGTAATCATACCGTTGAAGTTCAGATCCGCACCGGTAGGCACAACCACAAAAGAGCCTGCCACCTCGCGCAGAATAAAGCCTTCTTTGAGTTTCATTGTTATATTCCTTTCAGGTTAATTGAAAAGGATTTTTTGCTCAACGAAATGTTTCGTTTAGGCGAATACGATCATATCTTTGCATTTACCATCACATCTCTTGCAAGATGTGCGGCATCGGGGGTGGGGGTACATTCCATGCGCCAAAGGGGGACGTGACGCAAAAGATGATCAAGAAGTGCAAGAATTTTCTGCATCTGTACAGGATTACGAGGACGAGTGGTCTGTTCAAGCAAATCATGTACAGCAGATGCTCCTCCATATGGAACAACACGATTCTCGTCTCCACGCTGCAAAATACAGATTCCGCCAAGCGGCACACGTATATTGACATTTTGGGCAGTTTTTCCGCTCCATGGTGTTCCATAAGCGTACCATACATCGTCATGCAAACGCAGCGCAGGCTTATCGTCGTTCAAAATGAATGCACGTTTTTCTGCAAATTCCTTACACCACAGTGCCGTATGCGTCGACTTTCCGGTTCCACAGGGGGCGGAAAAGAGATATGCGCGCCCATCCAATACGACCGCTGATGAATGCAGCAGCATACCGTCAAAGTTAAGCAATTGATAATAAAACGAGAATCCTGTGGAAAGATATTCACAATCCGATTCAGACAAATGAGGCTGGCGTGCCTTAAGGGATTGCCAATTGGACTTAATCTGAATGTCGGGAGCAGAATCCCCTTCCATACGGTATTTTTCCGCTTGCCGAACGATTCGGCCAAACGACTCCATTGAAACAATAAGATCAGCAATATAATAATTCGTCATACTCAACCTTACTTAAAAATCGCCGCCGCTCCAGTCATCAGATCCCGGCATCGTCTCGGGAGCCTTCGTCGTTTCGGGAGCCTTCGTTGTTTCGGGTGCCTTCGTCGTTTCGGGAGCCTTCGTCGTTTCGGGCGCCTTCGTTGTCTCGGGTGCCTTCGTCGTCTCGGGAGCCTTCGTCGTTTCGGGTGCCTTCGTCGTTTCGGGCGCCTTCGTTGTTTCGGGTGCCTTCGTCGTTTCGGGTGCCTTCGTCGTTTCGGGTGCCTTCGTCGTTTCGGGTGCCTTCGTCGTTTCGGGCGCCTTCGTCGTTTCGGGCGCCTTCGTTGTTTCGGGGGCCTTCGTCGTTTCGGG
>JAZNCR010000130.1:0-2853 GCA_045587605.1 Eubacteriales bacterium | reverse complement strand
GAGCTTGCACGTGCCGAGAAGAAGATCGGTAAGTCGCTCGATGCTAAGGTTACCATCTGCGCCAACGAGGAAACCGCCGCTCTGCTCGAGAGCTTCGGCGACGAGCTGAAGACGCTGTTCATTGTCTCCGGCGTTACCGTTTCCCGCGATGCCGCTCCTAACGGTGCATTCACCGAATGTGTGTCCGAGGGAATCTCGGGCGTTCTGGTCGAGCAGGCCGACGGCCACCGCTGTGACCGATGCTGGATCTACAGCACCGACGCTGCCGAAACGGCAGACGGCGGTCACCTCTGCGATCGCTGCCGCGCTGCGATTGAGTAAGAAATACGTGGGGGAGCCTTTCCGAAAAGGCTCCCCACAACACCCCCGCGAAAACGTCCAAGCGCGCCTTTGATTTTGGCGTAGTGGGAAGTTTTTGGGGATTGTCAAGGGGCCTTTTTTCAAAAAAGGCCCCTTGACTGGGGTTTGGGGCAAAGCCCCGAAATCATCATAGGAGGTACCTATGCTCGCTTGGATTCTCATTATCCTCGGCTCGATCGGGCTTGATCAGCTGACCAAATGGTTGGCGGTTACCCATCTCAAAGGGGCGGATTCCTTTCCGCTCTGGCAGGATGTCCTGCATTTCACCTATGTTGAGAATACCGGAGCGGCCTTCGGCAGCTTCAAGGATCATCGCTGGGTATTCATGACGATTTCCAGCATTGCAATTGTTGTGCTGATTGCCTACTTTTTCTGGGCAAAGCCGCATGACCGTCTGACCACCGTTGCACTTGCCTGCATCACCGGGGGCGGCATCGGCAACATGATCGACCGTATTCTGCTCGGTTACGTTGTGGATTTTATCGACTTTACCTTGATAGACTTTGCGGTCTTCAACATTGCCGATTCCTTTGTCTGTGTGGGTGTTGGCCTGATGTTCTTAGCACTTATTCTTGCCGCACGGGAAGAGGCGCGCGGGAAATCTGCCGCGGAGGCAGCTGATCATGATGACGCAGAAGCTGACCGTTGACCCGTCCGCCGCGGGAACGCGGCTTGACGTGTGGCTGGGAGAAGCCCTTTCGCTGACGCGTTCTGCCGCCGTTCGCCTCATTGAGGAGGGACACGTCCGTGTTGACGGACGCGCTGCGCAGAAGCGTCTTCTTCTGCGGGGCGGGGAAGCGGTGGAGGCCGATATTCCCGATCCGGTTCCCGCTGAGGCTCAGCCGCAGGATATCCCGCTCGATATCGTCTATGAGGACGATGATATTGTTGTCGTCAATAAGCCGTCCGGCATGGTGGTACATCCTGCCGCAGGCAATCCCGACGGCACGTTGGTCAATGCGCTTCTTTTTCATTGCGGAAATTCCCTCTCGGGGGTGGGCGGCGTGATCCGCCCGGGAATTGTCCACCGCATCGATAAGGATACGAGCGGTCTTTTGGTCGTGGCCAAGCATGACGAGGCGCATCTTACGCTTGCCGCGGGGCTGAAGGATCACGCGATTTCCCGCGTATATGAGGCGATTGCCGTGGGAAGTCTCCGCGAGGAGCAGGGAACGGTTAACGCACCGATCGGCCGACATCCGACCGACCGCAAGCGCATGGCGGTTCTGCCCGGCTCTCCGTCGGCGAGAGAGGCTGTGACCCATTACCGCGTGCTTGAGCGCTATCCGGGCTACACCTACCTGCAGTGCCGGCTTGAAACGGGGCGAACGCATCAGATCCGCGTGCACATGGCTTCGCTTGGACACCCCCTGCTCGGCGATCCGGTTTACGGCGGAGACAAGGCTCGCTTTGTCCGCCTTCATCCCGACCTGATTCACGGACAGTGTCTGCACGCCCGCGAGCTGCGCTTCGTTCATCCGCGGAGCGGTGAGCAGATGTGCTTTTCCGCGCCCCTGCCCGATGATTTTACAGCCATTCTTGACAAAATGCGCCGTATGACCCCGTAAGCCGATACCAACAGGAGAATACCATGGGAATTTTTGAGAACGTTTTGATCGTATCCGATATTGACGGAACCTTTCTGGGAAGCGATAAAAAGCCGGTTGAGCGGAACATAACGGCGATCCGTTCCTTTATCCGCGAGGGCGGACGCTTCACCTTTGCCACGGGAAGAGTGCACGGAACCCTTCTTCGTTCGATCCCGATGGCACCCGAAATTGTCAACGCACCCGCTATCGTGGCAAACGGCTCCTACCTCTATGATATTGCCGCCGAATCGGTGATTGCGGCGGACTATCTTGATGCCTCCCGTGTGATTGGTGCGATTTCCTTGGCACGCAATCAATATCCCGAAATCGGAATCCGCGTGTCCACTTCAAAAGGATTTTTGGCCTTTCGCGTCAACGGCTTTATCCGCAAGGATCTCAACTCATGCGTGGACAGCATCAAGGAGGCCGATCTCGAGCGCTTTTCCTCCGATGGATGGTATAAGGTCGTTTTTCGCGGAGAGAGTGATCTGCTTGACGTTTTTCGGGCGGAAATTGAGGTGAGGTGGCCGGGACAGTTTAATATCGTGAAGTCCGAGCCAACCTTTCTTGAACTTCAGAATTACGGCTGTTCCAAGGCTTCTATGCTTGCGCAGCTGCGTGCGTACTGCTCTGCGAAGGACGGAAAAGCACCGACGGTGTATGCGGTCGGCGACTACGAGAATGACTATGAGATGCTTCTTGCGGCCGACGTTGCGGTTTGTCCGACGAATGCGATGCCGATGGTCCGCGAGATTGCCGATCTTTCTCCCGCTTCCAACGACGAGGGCGTCATCGGCGCGCTGATCGAGGAAATTGCCCGTCGGATGAAGAAATAAAAGACAAAAAAGGATGCACTGCTGTGCATCCTTTTTTGCTTTTGTCGTGGCAACAAAGGTATACCTTT
>JAZNCR010000129.1:0-2796 GCA_045587605.1 Eubacteriales bacterium | reverse complement strand
GCATTCCATCCATCGCTCGCTGAAGCGCATACAGACAAAATCCTTGACCAGCGCACAAAATCGGTCAATATCCCCGCCAAGCGAGAGGTCAATGATAAACTTCGCCAAAGGGAAAGAATCCTGCTCGCCCAGGGTCAGAATGCTCTTTCCCGCTTCGCGTACAAAATAAAATTTTTCTCTCTGCAAACTCAGGGGGAAACGTGCACAGCCGTCAAGCGCCAGGACTTCGTAGCCCTCATAAAGAACGCTAAGTTCGCATTCTCTTGCCGCCAAGATCACCTCTCGCGCGCTCCCGAGATCAATCGGATGCTGCCAGACCGTCTCTCCGTGCAGCGTTCCCATGAGTCCACATCCGCTGATAATCCCGTCAAATCCGACGTCGAGCAAAAAGCCGTCGATATTGGCCATCGTTCTTCCGCTGTTGATGAAGGCAAGATGCCCCCTTGCCTGCACGGCATGGATGGCCTCAACCGTTTCGGTCGGAACGGAGGAAGCTCCCTCCGGCATCAGCGTACCGTCTATATCAAAAAAAATCACTCTGCGTTCTGTTTTCATAATTCGCCTTTCTCTGCTTACCATTACTTATTATTATATCGAAAATTCAGCCGGATTTCAAGTCAAAGTCGCCTTCTGTCTTATTTTTTTCATTATCCCTTGCTTTTTTGGGCAATGTGTGATATACTCTCTTCAATACAATCTGCCATGGAGGGTATCATGGAACAACTCAAGCAGGTTTTGCTTTACCTGGAAGATCTGAACCTTATTTCCATTACCGTGCGTTTGGTCTTGTCGGTATGCTTTGCCGGAATCATCGGGATTGAACGCGGGCGCAAACGCCGTCCCGCAGGATTCCGAACCTACGTTATGGTTTGTGTCGGCTCAACGCTGACCATGATGATCAGCCAGTACGCTGTTCTGCAGGGCTTCGTCGTCGGCGACGCAACGCGTCTGGGGGCGCAGGTAATCAACGGAATCGGTTTTCTCGGCGCGGGCACCATCATCGTCACCGCCCGTCAGCAGGTACGCGGTCTGACCACCGCAGCGGGACTCTGGGCATCGGCCTGTATGGGACTTGCCATCGGCGCCGGATTTTACACCGGAGCGATTGTCACCTTCCTCATGATTCTTCTCGTCTCCACGCTGCTCAACCGCCTCAACACCTATATCATGTCGACCGCCCGTTCAATGAATCTTTACGTCGAATACGAGGATTCCGCAACCGTCAGTCATATCATCAACCTGATCCGAGACAATCACGCTCAGGTTACCGATATGCATCTGGCAAAGGCGCAGACCGCAGACGGAATTTTTTCCAGCGCCGTACTGACCATTGACGCGCAAAAAGCGCTTCATCACAACGCACTGATCTCCGAAATTGCCGCCGTACGTAACGTCCGGCACGTTGAAGAGCTCTAACACACACCGGGAGCTGCCGCGCGCTTCAGCGCGGCAGCTCTTTTTTGTTCAAAACAAACGAAAAGATTTTCCGATTTCCTCTTGCCAAACGCGGATTTTTGTGCTATACTGTCAAAGTTCGCGTTTTTCTTTGCGCGGAAAGTTTTTTTGTGCGAGGTGAATCCGCCATGCAGGCGCATATCAAAGTCCGCCATCCCAAGCATCATGATTTTCCCCACCTGCATATTCTGTCCCGATTGGCTGATTTTTTTCATCGGAACGCCGTTCTCTTCATTGCGCTCACTGCGGCCTCCCTCTCGGCTCTTCTCGTACCGCCCGACAGCGCCTATCTGTCCTATTTTGATTTCAAGACGCTGACCTGCCTGTTCTGCACGCTGGCTGTCATCTGCGCACTGAAAAACATCCGTTTCTTTACGATTCTTGCAAAGAAAATCGTTTGCTGTGCAGGAAACACGCGCGCCGCAATCCTGACCTTGGTCTGTATTACCTTCATCGGGTCAATGCTGATTGCCAACGACATGGCGCTTCTGACCTTCCTTCCGCTCGGCTATCTCGTTCTGTCAACAACGGGACGGGAAAAATACATGGCCCTGACCTTCATCCTGCAGAATATCGCGGCCAACCTCGGCGGTATGCTCACCCCCTTCGGCAACCCGCAGAATCTCTACCTCTATTCACGCTTCAATATTCCAAACGGCGAATTCATGCAAATCATGGCGATTCCCTTTGTCGTTTCCATTGCCCTGATTTTTCTTATCTGTCTCTTCATTCCGCGCGAGTCCATCAAGGTCGAAACAAAAGAGGAAAAGCTCCCCGCCGGACGCACGGCGATTTATCTCGCACTCTTCGCCTCGACCATCCTGATCATTTTTCGCGTCATCCCCTACCCCGTGGGTATTCTGCTGACGCTGGCACTGCTTCTGCCGCTTGACCGCGACGCACTCAAAAAGGTTGACTATCCGCTTCTTCTGACCTTCGTCTGCTTCTTTATTTTTGCCGGCAATATGTCCCGCATTGAACCCGTCCGCGCGCTCTTCTCACAGCTTCTTGAAAAAAGCACCCTGCTCACGGCCGTCGTCTCCTGCCAATGCATCAGCAATGTGCCGTCGGCTATCCTGCTCTCGCAGTTTACCGAAAATTACCCCGCCCTGCTCATCGGCGTCAACATCGGCGGCGCAGGCACGCTGATTGCTTCGCTGGCAAGTCTCATCACCTTCCGCACCTATACCACGCACTATCCCGAAAAGACCCGTGCCTATATCCGATTGTTCACGGTGCTTAATTTTGGGTTCCTCGCAATTCTGACCGCCGTGTCCGTATTTCTCGTTTGAGGCAGATGAACGGTATATCCAAAAAGGAAAAGCCAAACTGCAACATGCA
>JAZNCR010000128.1:0-2759 GCA_045587605.1 Eubacteriales bacterium | reverse complement strand
CTTCCTAAGCCCGCTTGGCCTCCGACTTTGGAGAGCCTGTCCCTACCGCGAAGGTTTTCCAGCGGGAAGAGAATGTTCTGCTTGACCGTCATGTGCGGGTAGAGGGCGTAGTTCTGGAAGACCAGACCCACACCGCGGCTCTCGGCAGAAAGCTCGGTCACGTCATCCTCGCCAAAGAAGATTTTACCTCCCGTGGGCTTCTGCAGGCCGCTGATCATATAAAGCGTCGTGCTCTTTCCGCATCCGGAGGGACCGAGCAGGCCAACCAGCTTGCCGTCCGGGATCTCAAAGGTAAAATCATTTACCGCGACGACCTCTCCGCCCACCTTTTTGTTTCGTGAGGGAAAGATCTTGGTGAGATTTTGCAAAACGACTTTCATAAAATGTTCCTTCCTGAAAAGTATTTATCAAAAATAAACGTTTAGTCAAGGCGATTTTATCGGTATTCGGCGCGCTCTGCCGCCTCGGCGGACTGCTTTTTTTGATATTCAAGCAGGGCCTCCGGCGAGTCAAAGATCATCTGACTTGCATAGTCAACCGCCACCGTGCCCGCAATCATATCGTGGATGGGGGAATGCAGCGGCGAGAAGAGGAGAAAGACCGCCTGCAGAAGCGCGAGCAGGGCGAGTCCCGAGAGGGCCATCACCGGCAGAATATTGAGCAAAAGAGCGAAGGTCAAAAGAAGGGGAATCATCGTCTCAAGGGTGTATTTGCCGAGGATCGCGCGGACGAAAAGCTGAAAGGCGGAGATTTTCACGCCGTCCACCCGCATCACGCCGATACCGAAGATCTTCTTGCCAAGCGTCCTGCCGTGCCCGAGGGCGAGCGGGACAAGCAGCTCAAGCAGAAGATAGGGAAGGAGCACGCCGAAGGCGGTGATGATCAGCGCGAGATTGATGATCAGGAGATCGAGGCGGTTTACCGCAGGGTCCTCCGCAAAGGCGGTATACGCCGCGTCAAAGCGATCGCGCTCGGCATCGGGGAGCGCATCGTACGCCTCGGCACCGATGTCAAACGACACGCCGTGCGCTGCCTCGTAATCGAGGCGCAGCTGTGCGCGCTCGGCCGCATATCCGTCATAGCCAAGCATGACAGACAGCAAAAAAGCGACCCCGACCGCCGCCATGATCAGCAGGATTGAATCGAAAAGCCAAGCCGATATTCGTTTCCACATACTCGCCTTCTGCAAATCGCAAAGCATTTAATCTCTCCTTGAAGCACGGTTTTTTCCGGCGCGGTCAAGCGCACTTTCTTTACCAATACATTATACCACAAAACCGTCCTTCTGTCACCCCGTTTTGACCTTTTTTTCGCAAAAAAAGCTTTTCCGCATTTTGCACAATTCCGCGCACGCCCATCCCCATTTTTATCCAAAAACAGCAAGCCCTTGTGTGCAAGATGAACAAACGTTTTTTGGGGGGTAACCGTGAATGAAAAATACAGAATGTCTCCCTCGGCTTTGCGCATCTGACGAGGAGACGCTTCGCTTTTTATGCACTGCACGGCCTGAGCGGGGAAAATAAAATGAATATATTCACCAAAACCATGAATTTTGATGAATATCATACATTTTGTAAAGATAATTCTGAATAATTATGCAATCTGCCGCTTGACAAACGGCAAAAATGCGGTATAATATAGGATATATTGGCATCATATCCGAATTTTGTGAGGAAACTGACATGAGCACAAAAAAAACGAAGATATTTATCGACGGCCGCGAGGGGACGACGGGACTGAAGATTCTCGATCGGCTTGGCGGCAGAGACGATATTGACCTGATCGACATTCCCGACGATCTGCGCAAGGATCCCGCCGCCCGTGCCGAGCGGCTGAATGCCGCCGACATCGCCTTCCTCTGCCTGCCCGACGACGCGGCACGCGAGGCAGTGGCCATGGTGACCAATCCCGCGACGCGGATCATTGACGCCTCAACCGCACACCGCACGCTGGAGGGCTGGGCGTACGGCTTCCCCGAGCTCTCGCCCGCACACCGTGCCGCCGTTGCCGAGGGCAAGCGGGTCGCCGTACCCGGTTGCCATGCAAGCGGCTTCCTCGCGCTGGTCTATCCCCTGCGCGCGGCAGGTATTCTCCCCGAAGATTATCCCATCGTCTGCTACTCGCTGACCGGCTATACGGGCGGCGGCAAAAAGATGATTGCCGACTATGAAAATCCCGCGCGCGACAGCGCGCTTGATTCTCCGCGTCAGTACGGGCTGACCCAGAACCACAAGCACCTGCGCGAAATGCAGGCGATCGCGTCACTGGCGCATCCCCCCATCTTTGCGCCGATCGTGGCCGACTTCCCGCAGGGCATGGAGGTGTCGGTTCCTCTGTATGCCAACCTGCTCGAGGGCAAGCCCTCCGCCGAGGAGCTTCACGCCGTCTTCGCCGCACATTACGCCGGCTCGGGCATGGTCTCGGTCCTTCCCTTCGGGGGGGACGGAAGCGGCTTCCTTGCCGCCAACCCGCTCGCCGATCAATGCACCATGCGGATTTTCGTCGGCGGAAACAATGACCGTATCCTGCTCTCCGCCATCTTCGATAACCTCGGCAAGGGCGCGTCGGGTGCGGCCGTGCAGTGCATGAATATCATGCTGGGGCTCGACGAGGCGCTGGGCTTATAATTGGGGCGCTGCCCCAAACCCCGGTCAAGGACCTTTTTGTAAAAAGGTCCTTGACAATCCCGAAAAACTTCACAATAAAGAAGACATCTCCCTTTTTTAAAGGTTTTTGGTAAAGGGGGGTGCAGGGGGGAA
>JAZNCR010000127.1:0-3149 GCA_045587605.1 Eubacteriales bacterium | reverse complement strand
GCCCTTGCCCTTGAAGAAGACGCGGTGTCCTCCAAGCTGCTTTCGGCGCGAGGCATCACGGGCGAGATTCTGCGCACGGCAATCGGAGATGCACTCGGCATCGGCAGTCACTCATCGGCATCGCCTGCCGATATGACACCGCGCACGCGAAAAATCATAGAATCTGCCGCCGCCCAGGCCGACCGCTTTGGCTGCAGTTATATCGGTACCGAGCATCTCCTTTCTGCCATTTTGGATGAGCGGGATTCGGCCGCCCTGCGTATTTTGGGTACACTTCACGTGAATATCGCAGATTTACAGACCGATATTCGCGCCTGCTATCTCGGAACACAGCAAAACAGCGAACTAACCAAATCAGCAGAAGCCGACAAAAAACCCGTCAAACGGGAAAATCCCGCCGGCACTTCGGTTCTGCGCAGCTTTGGACGCGATCTCACCGCGCTGGCCAGGGAAAACAAGCTTGATCCCATCATCGGCCGCGGTATCGAAACAGAGCGCGTCATCCAAACGCTCTCACGCCGAACGAAGAACAATCCGTGCCTGATCGGCGAGCCGGGGGTCGGAAAAACGGCGGTGGTTGAAGGTCTGGCACAGCGTATTGCATCAGGCGCTGTTCCCGATCAACTGCTCGACCGTATTCTCATTACGCTTGACATTCCCGCCATGATTGCAGGAGCAAAGTATCGCGGCGAATTTGAGGAACGGCTGAAAAACGTCATGGAAGAGGTCAGCCGAAACCCGCGGATTATCCTTTTCATCGATGAAATTCACACCATCATCGGCGCGGGCGGTGCAGAAGGCGCCATTGATGCCGCAAACATGATCAAACCCGCGCTTGCACGCGGAGAAATGCAGCTGATCGGCGCAACGACGATTACCGAATACCGCCGGCACATCGAAAAGGACGCCGCACTCGAACGCCGCTTCCAGTCTATTCTTGTCGGGGAACCGAGTGAAGAGGAAGCCGTGCAGATTTTAGAGGGCTTACGAGATAAGTTTGAAGCGCATCACCGCCTAAAAATCAGCGACGAGGCGCTCGAAGCGGCGGTACGTCTTTCGGTACGCTATATTCCTGACCGCTATCTTCCCGACAAAGCAATTGATCTGATCGATGAAGCGGCGGCACACCAAAGACTGCTTGCATTCACCACGCCGCCCGTCCTGCGCGAGCTGGAGAGAAAAATTCTCACCTTGGCCGAAAGCAAGGAAAATGCGGTGACAGAACAGAATTTCGAGCAGGCGGCAAGACTGCGCGATGAAGAAATTGCCTGCCGCGAGGAATACCGGGATGCCAAGCAAAGGTGGAACGAACGGGAAGACGAAAACCGTCGATGCGTATCTGCGGAACACATTGCAGAAATTGTTACACAATGGACCGGGGTACCTGTCAGCCGCCTGCTTGAAGAAGAGAGTGCTCGTCTGCTCTCGCTTGAGGATGAGCTCAGTTCAAGAGTAATCGGGCAGGAGAATGCGGTTTCCGCCGTTTCACGTGCGATACGACGCGGACGAACGGGAATCAAGGATCCCCGCAGACCCATTGGCTCTTTTCTCTTTCTCGGGCCTACCGGTGTCGGCAAAACCGAACTGTCCCGCGCGCTTGCCGAAACGATGTTTGGCAGTGCCTCGGCAATGATCAGACTGGATATGTCCGAATATATGGAAAAGCACAGCGTTGCCAAGCTGATCGGTTCACCGCCCGGCTATATTGGTTACGAAGAAGGCGGACATTTGACCGAGCAAGTCAGACGCCGTCCGTATTCGGTTGTACTGTTTGACGAGGTGGAGAAAGCACATCCGGACATTTTCAACCTGCTTCTTCAGATTCTTGAGGATGGAAATCTGACCGACGCACAGGGCAGACGTGTGGATTTCCGGAACACCGTCATTATTCTGACCTCAAACCTCGGCAGTACGCCGGGGGACGAAGGAAGAACGGTTGGCTTCGGTATTCAAGAGAGCACAGCTTCGGGTGACTCCCGGGAAGAAAAGGCGCTCAAGCAGATGTTTCGCCCGGAATTTTTGAACCGTATCGACGAGGTCATCCGTTTCAACCGTCTCGGGCGTGATGACCTCTGCAAAATCACCGCGCTGATGCTGGACGATCTTGCAAAGCGCGCCCAAAACAACGGCATACGGCTTTCCTTCTCGGACGACGTCCCTGCGCATCTGTCCCAAACGGCATTTTCCTCGGCATTCGGAGCAAGACCGCTTCGGCGCGCAATTGTCAAGTTGATTGAGGACGAGTTGTCGTCCGCTGTGCTGGAGAAGAAAATTTCGGTCGGCGATCAGGTCATGGCTTCGCTTGAAGATGACGGAAGCGAAGGCAAAAAAATCATTTTTCTCCCCCTCAACCCATGATTTTGTCGAAAAATAAAAAAAATTCTGAAAAATTTTCCTAAACCCCTTGCATTTAACGCGTTAATATAGTATAATAGTATCCGTAAAAATTTTCCCGTTTTTCGGGGGTCTCAAGGAGAAAAATACTATGTCTTTCAAAAATGCCTATGTTGCATCGGTATACGAAAGCGTGTGCCGCCGCAATGCAAACGAACCTGAATTTCTTCAGACCGTCGCAGAAGTTTTTGAATCGATCGAGCCCGTTATCGACCGCCGCCCCGACTTGGCTGAGGCCGGTATCCTCGAGCGCATCGTAGAGCCCGAGCGCGTCATCCAGTTCCGCGTTTCCTGGGTAGACGATGCAGGCAAGGTTCAGGTTAACCGCGGCTTCCGCGTACAGTTCAACTCCGCGATCGGTCCCTACAAGGGCGGTCTTCGTTTCCACCCCACCGTTAACCTCTCCATCATGAAGTTCCTCGGCTTCGAGCAGACCTTCAAGAACTCGCTGACCACCCTCCCCATGGGCGGCGGTAAGGGCGGCTCCGACTTCGATCCCAAGGGCAAGAGCGATGCAGAGGTCATGCGCTTCTGCCAGAGCTTCATGACCGAGCTGCAGAAGCATATCGGCCCCGATACCGACGTTCCCGCAGGTGACATCGGTGTTGGTGCAAGAGAAATCGGCTATATGTTCGGTCAGTACAAGAGACTGCGCAACGAGTTTACCGGCGTGCTGACCGGTAAGCACTTCGCCTCCGGCGGAACTCTCATCCGTCCCGAGGCAACCGGCTATGGCGCAGTTTACTACACCGTTG
>JAZNCR010000126.1:0-2774 GCA_045587605.1 Eubacteriales bacterium | reverse complement strand
GCTTGCGCCAACACTTCTGCACAAGGGAGCCTTGGTATGTGTGTTTCGTGTGGAAACAAAAGTATACCTTTATTGCCACACGAAGCAAATTACGGAAAGCCTTCCCCTCAAGGGGAAGGCGAATGAGAGCCGTGCCGCTTTTAAGGCTCTCTCTGCCGCAAAACGACTACGGCCGTCCCATTCGGATACCGGAGGGCAGTCGAAACTGACCAAATTAAAAATTCATTTACCCCTTGACAGAAATTCCCGTATCGTATATACTATAGTGAGAATCGGTATCGATTCGGCTGTGATCGGAAAGAATCCGCCGCTCCCCCTGCAGAGAGTACTGCCTTGGCTGAAAGCAGTATGGGATGGGCGATGGGCTGTGCATCCGTGAGCCACCGGGTAACGCCCGGCGCGTGTGTCGCGTTACAGACACAGGGGCGTCGCATCCGCCGCGCCCGAGCAAGAGAAAAAGCAGAGTGGAACCGCGGGAAACCGCCTCTGGACGTGTATGACACCTCCGGAGGCTTTTTTTGTTCGCCGGCCGCTCACACAAGGAGATACCGCTATGCCTGCCAAAATTACGTTTGAACTGAATGCCCCGAATCTCATGCGGGGAAAAAAGAAGCTTGAAAAAATCATGCGGGAGATCCGTGAGGAGGTTGCCGTCGTCCGCGAGCGCGACCCGGCCGCCCGTTCGGATCTTGAGGTTCTGCTCCTCTATTCCGGCCTGCACGCACTGCTGGCCTACCGCGCGGCGCACGCGCTGCATGAAAGGGAGCATTATTTTGCCGCACGCCTCATCAGCCAGACCGCGCGTCACCTGACCGGCATCGAGATCCACCCCGGTGCCAAGATCGGCCGAGGTCTGTTCATTGACCACGGTATGGCCGTCGTTATCGGTGAAACGGCCGAAATCGGAGACAACTGCACCCTCTATCAGGGGGTAACCCTCGGCGGAACGGGTAAGGATATCGGCAAACGCCATCCGACGCTCGGCAACAACGTCCTCGTCGGCGCGGGCGCAAAGGTGCTCGGCCCCTTCAAGGTCGGAGACAACGCCAAGATTGCGGCAAACGCCGTTGTGCTCAACGAAATCCCCGCCGACTCCACCGCAGTCGGTATTCCCGCGCGGGTTGTGCGCCGCGCAGGTGAGCGGGTACGCGAGGCCGCCGATCTTGACCAGATCCACGTGCCCGACCCGGTTGCTCAGCAGCTTTGTGCGCTCCAGCGCAGAATCGAAGAGCTCGAAAAAAAAGAAAGACTGCGCAGCTCGTCCGAGCATGAATCGGGCGAATCCTGATCAAAATAGAAAAGAAAGGAAGTTTTCGTTTTTGCGAAAACCAAGGTAAATATCCACTATGCTGCTCTACAACTCCCTTTCCCACACCCGCGAGGAGATCGTTCCGCTTGAGGCGGGAAAAATTAAAATGTACACCTGCGGCCCGACCGTCTATCACTTTGCGCACATCGGCAATCTGCGCACCTATATCATGGAGGATATTCTGGAGAAGGCACTGCGCTATGAGGGCTACGACGTGACCCGTGTAATGAACATCACCGACGTTGGGCACCTGGCAAGCGATGCCGACACGGGCGAGGATAAGATGCTCAAGGGCGCAAAACGCGAGAACAAGTCGGTCATGGAGATTGCCAAGTTCTATACCGACGCCTTCTTTGACGACTGCCGCAAGCTCAACATCAAGCGCCCCGACATTGTGGAGCCCGCCACCAACTGCATCGATGCGTATATCGAGATCATCTCGGGTCTGCTCGAGAAGGGAAGTGCCTATTCGGCGGGAGGAAATATCTATTTTGACACCTCTACGCTCGACAGGTACTACGTGTTCAATGACCACGACGAGGAAGACCTTGCCGTCGGCGTCCGCGAGGGCGTCGAGGAGGACACCAACAAGCGCAACAAGAACGACTTCGTGCTTTGGTTCACTAAGTCGAAGTTTGAGGATCAGGCACTGAAGTGGGACTCCCCCTGGGGCGTAGGTTATCCCGGCTGGCATATCGAGTGCTCGGGTATTTCGCTCAAGCATCTCGGCGAAACGCTGGATATTCACGCCGGCGGTATTGACAACGCCTTCCCCCACCATACCAACGAAATTGCCCAGTCCGAGAGCTATGTTGGGCATAAATGGTGTAATTATTGGTTCCACGTTCACCACCTCAACACCGACAGCGGAAAAATGTCGAAGTCGAAGGGCGAGTTTCTCACCGTCTCTCTGCTCGAAAGCAAGGGCTATAACCCCATGGCATACCGCTTCTTCTGCCTGCAGAGCCATTATCGCCGCAATCTGGTCTTCTCGTGGGAAAATCTCGACAATGCCGTGACCGCGTACAATAAGCTGATCGCCCGCATCGCGACGCTCGGCACCGAGGGCGAGGTTGACGCGGCCGCGCTTGCCGCTATGCGCGAAAAATTTGCCGAGGCGCCCGCGGGAGACCTCAACACCTCACTTGCCGTGACCGCGGTCTACGACGCGCTCAAGGCTGACGCCAATGATGCGACCAAGCGGGCGGCCATGGCCGATTTCGACCGCGTTCTGTCGCTCGATCTGCTCGCCGCCGCCGATGCACTGCGCCAAAAGCAGAACGAAGCGGCAGAGGAGGAGGGAGATCCCGAAATTCTTGCCGCCATCGCGGCGCGTGCCGCCGCCAAGAAGGCAAAGAACTATGCCGAGGCCGACCGCATCCGCGACGAACTCGCCGCACGCGGCATCACGCTCATTGACACCCGCGAGGGAACGACCTACAGGATCGAAAAATAAAAATCGGGA
>JAZNCR010000125.1:0-4304 GCA_045587605.1 Eubacteriales bacterium | reverse complement strand
CCCTTGCACCAAAATTCTCTATTCCTATACGCAAACTTCATGTTTCCATATTTTTGAAATATCATCAAGCTACTTTTTCCCTTCAAATACCCCACGAAGCCTGACACGCTCATCTTCGGTGGAATGCTCACGAGCAAATGGATGTGATCCGGGCATATTTCTCCTTCTATGATCTCTACTCCCTTCCACTGGCACAGTGTTCTTAATATTTCTCTTATCTCTATGCGTTTCTCTTCGAAAAACACTTTCCTTCTGTACTTTGGTGCAAACACTATGTGGTACTTGCAATTCCATTTTGTGTGTGCTAAACTGTTTGTGGCGTTAAAATCATTTTTCATTTTAATGTCCTCCGATTGTATTTTTGGTTGTTACTGGCAGGTCACAACCTTATTTTATACAATCGGAGTTTTTCTGTCTACCACTCATCGGCAATAGCCTTTTTTGAACCCCGCCACTATGGCGGGGGTTTCATAATACAAAAAGCGCCCCGTCAAACGATACGGGGCGCGTGCGGTGCGGATCAGTCCTGATCGAGCAGCTCCTTATAGAAATTGCAGTAGTCTCCTCTTCCCTCGGCGGTGAAGGCCATCGCCTCGCGGGGGTGACGGTTCATCTGTCCCGTGAACATATACTGCAGATCGTATCCCCAGATCACGCCCGATTGGCGGAGGGGGACCATGTGCTTTTCGATAAAGGTCAGAATGCTGTAGAGATTGTATTTCGGATTTTTGAGGAAGCCGAGCAGCAGCTCGGTCGCGCAGTTGCCCGCACCCCGACCGATGCCCTGCACGGTCGCATCAAGATAGCTGACGCCGCGGGACAGGGTGTCGATGGTGTTGGCGAAGGCGAGATTCTGATTGTTGTGCGCGTGGAAGCCAACCTTCTTCCCTACCGACTCGGCAATGTCCAGATAGGTCTTGGCCAGCACCGATGCGCTCTCGGGATAGAGCGAGCCGTAGCTGTCGACCAGATAGATTACGTCGACCGAGGAGGCGGCAAGCATCTTGAGCGCATCCTCAAGCTGTCCCGGCTCGGCCTGGGAAATGGCCATGATGTTGCAGGAGGTCTCATAGCCGAGGCCGTGCAGATGCTCGATCATCTCGAGCGCACCCGGAATCTGATGCAGGTAGCACGCGACCCGCACCATGTCCACAACCGATTCGGACTTTGGCAGAAAATCACGGCGGAAGTTGCAGCGGCCGACATCGGCCATAACGGCAAGCTTCGTGTCGGAGATATTGTCGCCCACGATGGCGCGCAGATCCTCCTCTCGGCAGAATTTCCAAACACCGAAGTCCTTTTCATCAAACAAATCGGGATCGGCGCGGTATCCGAATTCCATATAATCCACGCCGCTCCTTACGTTGGTAATATAGAGCGCGCGAACAAATTCGTCGCTGAAGCGGAAGTCGTTGCACAGACCGCCGTCGCGCAGGGTCGCATCCAGCAGCTTGACATCGTCTCGGACACTCATGAGGTTGCCTCTTCGTTGAATCATGATGGCATATCTCCTTTCAATCGTTTTGATACAGGTATTATATATCAATAAAATTCATTTGTCAAGCGTTTTTTAAAGTTTGTTATTGAAATTTTGCATAATATATATGAATTTTGCGCAATTTCGTCCCGAGCGGGCAGTTTTTTTCTTTTGCTCCGCCAAGACGGCAGAAAGTTCTTTTTTCCTCCATCGCCCTTCGACAGAGCGCGCGCGGGGAATGCGGTATACTGTTTATGCGGGGGCCGCGGGGAAATCGCCGGCACGGGAAGACGGTTTACGGCGGGCAAAATCGTCCGTCGCCTCCCTGCGGCTGCCCTGCCGAACGTATTCGCCGTGTGCGATGCGATTATACTTTTATCCGAAAGGACGTACAGCAAGATGGACAAGCAAAAAACGGCAAAAAAAACAAACGACACGGCACTGCGCGAGGGAGGGATGGGGCTGGCGTTTGCCTTAATTGCCTTTCTGCTCGGACAGGCCGAGCTTCCCTTTCATACTTATCCGCTCGGGTTATCTCTGCTCTGTGCGGCGCGGCAGCGGGTCGTGTGGATCCTGGCGGGCCTCTCTGCCGCTGCCTTTGCGGCAGAGGGAGAGCCTTGGGCGAGACTGATCAGCTGTGTGATGTCAGTCGGCATCCGTATCCTTGCGCGGATTTTTCTCGACCCGCCCGCAAAGCAAGAGACCCTTTCCGTATCGGCACGGCTTCGCGCGCTCGTCACGCCGTCGGGGCGGACAGGCCTGTTCGGCGAGAGCCTGACCCTGCGGATGGCAACCGCCTGCGTGAGTGCGTTTTTGGTCAGCGTTTGGGCAATCGTGGCGGGGGGATATCGCTACTACGACCTGTTCGGTGCATTTGTCGCCATCACGGCCGCGCCGCTCGGCACCCTTCTCTTTTCCTTTTTGTTTGATGTCGAACGGCGCGGGACGGTGCTGTGGGAGGGGGCGGCAGTCGGTCTTATTGTTTCGCTCTGCTATGCGGTGCGGGAAATTGAAATCTTCGGCATTTCGCTGGTCGTTTTCCTTACCTTTATCCTTACGCTGACGGTAGCGCGGGAAATGGGGATCGGTCGGGGAGCGATCGTCGGTGTTCTGTGCGGGCTCTGCGTTCATCCGCTCTATGCGCCGCTCTTCTGCATTGCGGCCTGCACGGCGGGGCTTCTCTGGGAGCGCTCGCCAACGGCGGCCATTGTGCTTCCCGCCGTTTTCGGCATTTTGTGGGGGGGCTACGTGGATGGGATGATGGCTCTGCTCAAGCTCGTTCCCGCGCTGATGTCGGGTGCGATTTTCGTTTTGTCGGCCGAGCGCCTCGGCCTTTTCCCCACAACCGAAAACGGTTCGCCCGCAGTCAGGCTGGGTCTTGCCGCGCTTCGGCAGACAAGGGATCGGGAGAGCGCAGAGCATGCGGTTGCCGCCCAGCGCGTCGAATCGGCCGAGGCGCGGATGGAAGCCCTCTCCGAAACCTTCTCGGCCCTGTCGCAGGTCTGCTATAATCTCTCCGACCGCCTTCGCCGTCCCGGCGTTGTCGAGCTGCGCCGTGTCTGTGACGAGGCGTGTGACCGCTACTGCCGCACCTGTACCAGCCAAAGCCTCTGTTGGGAGAGAGAATACGGTTCAACCGTCGACGTGCTGGGCAAGCTGACCGTCGAGCTGCACGGAGCGGGACGGGCAAGCGAGGCCTGCGTGCCCGAATATCTTCGCCGCCGATGCCCGAGTATGCCGGCAATTCTTGAGGACATCAATCGCGGGTGCGCGCGGCTGTGGGCCGATCTGTCGCGCGGCGACCGCACCGAGGTATTTGCGGTAGATTATGAGGCTGTGGCGACGATTCTCAGCGAGACGCTTGCCGCGGAGCAGGCGGATTTTGCCGTGGACGAGGCACTGACCGCCGAGGTCCGCGCCTGTGCGGAGAAGCTGAATCTTGCTGCGCGCGGCGTTCTTGCCTACGGCGGGCGGCGCAAGCAGATTATCGCAGAGGGTTTGGATCTGCGGCGAAGCGGGATGGGGGTGGACGACCTTCGCCGCGCCTTCTCGGCGGTCTGCGGCTTTTCGCTGACGACCCCTGTGTTTGAAATCCGGGACGACCTCATTTCCATGCGCTTCTGTACAGCACGGCGCTTCACGGCGGAATATGTCCACCGTGCCGCCTCGGCTGAGGAGAAGGAGGCCTGCGGAGACAGCGTCGTGCTTTTTGAAAGTCCGCGTACCGACTGCTTTTACGCGCTGATCTCGGACGGTATGGGGAGCGGACGGGAGGCGGCGCTGACGGCGCGGATCTGCACGATGTTTCTCGAGAAGATGCTGGCCTCGGGCAACCGGCGCGAAACGGCACTTCGCCTGCTCAACGCCTTCGTCCGCGCCAAGGGTCTTGAATGCTCGGCTACCGTTGATCTGATGGAGCTCGATCTGATCTCGGGGCGGGCGTCCTTTCTCAAAAGCGGTGCTGCCCCCTCCTTCGTGCGGCGGGGAGAGAATCTCTTCAAGCTGCAGTCCAAAACCGTGCCGATCGGGATTATCCGTGCGCTGGATGCCGAGCAGCTTTGCTTTGACGTGGAGGCGGGAGACGTGATCGTCATGCTCAGCGACGGGATCGTGCAGAGCTTTGAGGAAAGCGTTTGGCTCCTTGACCTGCTTTCCTGCTCGTGGGAGGATGGGGACGAGCTCGATACGGTTGCCGAGAAGATTCTTTTGGGGGCTGCACAGCATAACGTGCGTCCCGATGACCGAAGCGTTGCGCTCATCCGTATCGGAGAGGCGTGCTGAAGCTGTGATTTGCGGTAAGCAAAGCCCCCGCAGGCTTTTTCGGCCT
>JAZNCR010000124.1:0-4613 GCA_045587605.1 Eubacteriales bacterium | reverse complement strand
CCGGTTGATGCAAGCAGAGCGGTAACACAAGTACCGATATTGGCGCCAAGGATAATATAGAGCGCCAAATCGAGCGGAAGCACGCCCGTACCGACCATCGTAATCACGACACCGGTAGCAGCGGACGAGCTTTGAATCAGCGCAGTAAACACCGCACCGACCAAAATCAGCAGAAGCGGGAAATCAATCGTCTTGAATATATTGGTGAACATCGCTTCGACAAGCGGACTGCCAAATGCCTGCTCACTGCTCATGACGTTGAGTCCGACGAAAATCAAGCCGAGTCCGGCACAAAGACTTCCGGCAATTTTGATTTTCTCATCTTTGAAAAAGCCCATCATCACGCCCGCAAAAGCGAACAGATACATCAGCATATTAAAATAGTCATTCTTGAGCGCAACCAGCACGCCTGTGATGGTCGTACCGATATTGGCGCCCATAATGATGGGGGTCGCCTGCATGAGGGTCATAACACCCGCATTGACAAGACCGATGACCATAACCGAGGTAGCGGACGAGCTTTGGATGATAGCGGTAACGCCCGCACCGATCCCCACACCGGACAGCGCATTGTTGCTGATTTTCTCAAGCAAGCGCTTCATGCCGCTTCCGGCACTTTTCTCAAGTGCGTCACCCATAAAATTCATGCCCACGATGAACACACCGACACCGGCAAGCAGCCAGATCAAGCTTTGCAATAACTGAATTAATTCATTTCCTGTTGGCATCATTCTTCTCCTTAATCTCTTTTAGAATGCACAGAAAACAGATTCTCACCCATTTTATCATATTCTATCATATTTTTCCGCTATTTTCAAGGGATTTTTCTATATTTTATTGCGTTTTTCCATTCTCAGCACGTTTCACATATTTATTTTTCTATCTTTCCCCAAAAGAACGCAAAAAACACGGCACAGCACGGACTATGCCGTACTGTGCCATGTTTTTATTTCATCTCTCCGCTCTGATTGAGCACAAGCGTGCTGTAGAGGAAGAGCACATCCTGGTTCTCAAATTCAATCAATCTGCCAAGCATCGAGCTTTGAATATAGCGAATATCGAATACGGTAATCTTCGCGTAATTCTCTGCAAGGAGCGGAATGATGCTCCGTCCGAACGAGTCACGGAACACGATGAGCTCGCGGTCGGTCTTCGCCTCGGGGTTCTCGATGGTCACCATCGAAAGCTCGCCCGAGAGGTACATATCGTAGGGGTCCTTCCCTGCCGCCTTTTCCATGTCGTAGACCGTGCTTTCGCGATTATTCTGATGGTCGAAGACGCGAAGCGAATCAAGGACTCCGCCCGTCAGGTAATACATGGTTTCGGCGGGCATCGGCAGAGCCGCCTGGCCGTAGTAAACGCCGTAGAAAGGATGGTCAAGCGTATTGACGGTATAGCCGCCGGCATATTTGCCGCCCATGCCTTCTGCGAGGAGCTTCGCCGTATCCTCAAGCTTTTCCTGGCGCCAATGGGTATCGGTCTTATAATAGTCCGAAATATCAAGCGAGGGGAAAATATCAATATACGATGCGAAGGGTACACCGTCTCTTACCCGTGCGACAAAATCGGTATAATCCATCGAAAGATTTCCGTTCTGCTCGGCCAAGAAATAGGCCTTATCGGGGATGATCGAAAGATAGGGCGTGATCCCCTTTTCCTTGAGAAAGGTCTCATAGATAAAGGTCATGCGGTCTGCGGCATGGGCGACCGATTTTTCATCTATCTCCGCCTGCATCTCTGCCGCATAGCCATCTGCAATGAAAATATTGTTATTATCCTTCTGCCCGAAAATATAGTTGACACAGAGGGCTTTGATGGTACGGAAGGCATCGCGGAAGGGGACCGCATCGAGCGCATAGGTCTCAAACTTGGACATGAAGCTGTCCTCGTATTCCCGCCCGTCCTTCATCACGCTCTCAAGGCTGAGCTCGGGAAAGGCCGCAGGCTCTCTGCGCTCTGCCTCAAGAAAGTCGGGCTTCGGACCGAAGAAGCAGAGGAACGAGATGCCGAAGAGGACAACAGACATCAGGACACAGACGACGATATTTTTCAATTTGCTGTTCATTACTGTATCCTCCTATCAGAATCTGAAATACAAAAACGGGTTAAACGAGCCATCCACGAGGTAGCCCGTAATCACGACAAGCAAAGCAACCAATACAACCGGCTCAAGCGTATTGACAATACGCCCAAGCTTCGGCGATTCGGCAGCACGAATGGCAAGACGCTTGACGATCGGGGTTGCGCCAATGAGCGCGATGACGAAAATCAGTGCGTAGCTGCGCAGATAATAGAGGGATTCTGCCGTCACAAGCGGGATTCCGCCCGCACCGAAGAGTCCGCCGATATAGACGAAGGCCTCGCGCATATCGGTTGCATTAAACACAACGAAGCTGAATACAACGGCAAACAGGATATAAATGCGGCAGATCACCTGCGTTTTCTCCAGATGCTTGAGCAGCCAGAATTTCTCGATCGTCAGTAGCACACCGAAGAAAAGGCCCCAGATGATAAAGGTCCATGCGGCACCGTGCCAGAAGCCGGTCAGAAGCCAAACGACGAAAATATTCATCAAATATCTCGGCTTCGGCACGCGGTTTCCGCCGAGCGGAATATACACGTAGTCACGGAACCAGGAGCCGAGCGACATATGCCAGCGGCGCCAGAATTCGGTAGCACTGCGGGAGATGAACGGATAGTTGAAGTTTTCAAGGAAGCGGAAGCCAAAGATCTTGCCGAGTCCGATCGCCATATCGCTGTAGCCCGAAAAATCAAAATAAATATACAGCGCAACCGAAATAGCGTAAATCCAGTAGAAAAGCACCGACGGCTCGTCGGACGCACGAACAATATTGCTCAGCTCGCTGAGGGGATTGGCGATCAGAATCTTCTTCGCCAGACCCATCATAAATCGGCGCGTTCCTTCTGCCGCCATCGAGAGGCTGTGCGTACGCTCATCCAGCTCGCGCGCAACGTCCACGTAGCGCACGATAGGGCCTGCAATCAGCTGCGGGAACATCGAAACGTATGACGCAAGGTTAATGGGGTTCCTTTGCGCCGGCGTGCCGCGGTAAACGTCCGCCACGTAGCTGATCGTCTGGAAGGTATAAAAGCTGATGCCGATCGGCAGAGTAATCCTCAGCAGCGGGATCGAAAGCCCGCTCACGCGGTTGAAGTTCTCGATAAAGAAATCGGTATACTTGAAGTACAGCATGAAGGATACGATCATCAGCACGGAAAGAATCAGGAAAATTTTGGCAATGACGCGTCCCCGATAGCGTTCAATCAGAAGACCGAACACGTATCCCGTGATGATGGCAAGCACCATCAAAAGCGCGTATCTTACGCCGCCCCAGGCATAGAAGAAGAGGCTGAAGATGAGAAGAACCGCATTCTTGAGCTTATTCGGTGCCAAAAAGTAGACAAGCAGCACACAGGGGAGAAAAAAATAAAGAAATGAAATACTCGAAAATAACATATGCTCTCCAATATGCAGATAGTGTTCGTGGCTGTTGCGCAAAAGCGAAACAGCCACGGCAGGATTATTCGGAAATCAGCCGATTGCTTCCTCAACAACCAGCACAGAGCCCTCGATCGTTTCCAGCGTCTTGGTCACGAAGGGGTTAACAAAGCCCTCGCCCAGACCCCAGATAGAGATCAGATAGTTGCCGGGAACGGTGATCACAACAACCTTCTCCGGGAAACCGCACATCCACTGTCTTGCCATGATGTTGGTCTTGATGGCATCAACCATTGCAGCCGCATCGTCGGCATTCTTGAAGTGGAAGCAGCCTGCAGTGAAGGAGTTCTGGTTCATCATGAACATCATCGAAGCTGCATCGTCGATCTTGGCAACGTCAGCCTGGGGATAACCGAGCATGGCATCCAGTGCTTCGCCGTTCTCGACACCGTACTTGCCGGGGCCTTCCATCGACATATTGTTTTCATCGCCGCCGCCGACTGCAAACTTCTCGTCATCGGCATAGGTACTCCAAACTGCATTCAGAACGTCAACTGCGCTCTCGTATGCAGACTCAACAACGGGAGCAGTGGTCTCGTCAGCTACGGTCGTTTCGGGCACGGTCGTTTCGGCATCACCGGTATTATTTCCGCCGCAGGATACGAGCAGGAGCATGGCCAGCAGAGCGGCCGTCAGGGAAAGGATCTTCTTCATTGGATAATTCCTCCGTTTTTTGATTTGTTTTTTTCACAACGCGGGTATAGACGCAGTGTTTTCACAAAATGTTCCCGAATTCATTTTAATTTACACTTTGTTCACAATCGGGTGTTCGGGCAAGCGGTTTGGCGCTTTTTGCGCGGGTCTATACTTTACGCAGACTTGCTCGCATATTATATCACACATCCCGGGGCAAGTCAATGAAAAACAAATGAATTACCTGTAAAACGTTTTCTTTCCCGCGCAAAAGGGCAGAATAAAAATCAACCCGCATAGCGGGTGGGATTTCATTTTTGGGCATAGCCCTACCCTTTATTGGCAGCGCACAAGTGCGCCGTGTATTGGCCTGCCAGCCATGCAACTGTTACTTGCTACCCGTAAACGGGTCGCTATAAGCCTCCCTTGTGTAAAGGGAGGTGGCACGGCTTGCCGTGAC
>JAZNCR010000123.1:0-25237 GCA_045587605.1 Eubacteriales bacterium | reverse complement strand
GGCATAGCCCTACCCTATATTGGCTGCGCACAAGTGCGCCATGTATTGGCCTGCCAGCCATGCAACTTTTACTTGCTACCCGTAAACGGGTTTTGCTATACGCCTCCCTTGTGCAGAAGTGTAGGTGCTTGCGCCGCCAGGTTGCAAAGCAACCTCGGAGGTGGCACGGCGCAAGCCGTGACGGAGGGATTGTTACCAGCCTAATGTATCGCTGTAACGAAAAATTTTCGCATTCTGCTGTTCGTTTCGTTTATAATCCCTCAGTCGCCTTCGGCGACAGCTCCCTTTGCACAAGGGAGCCTTAGGCACATAATCCTTAGGCACATAATCACTTTCCTCTTATCTCTTTCTGTTTTCTGCTCATCGGCATAGCCTTAACTGAACCCCGCCACTATGGCGTGGTTTTCGAAATAAAAGAAACGGAGCACCCCGGTCGGGTGCTCCGTTATTTTTGCATTAATACTGATAACCGATCTCCAGTGCGCGCTTGTTCTTTTCAATCAGCGCGGTCTTGGAGGCGGGAATTCCCTTGATCATCAGGTCAAGGAACCGGTCGTATTCGAAAATGCCGGTCTGCTTGAGGAGCTGACCGAGAATAATGACGTTGGCAAAGCCTTCGATCTTGTTCTCGGCGGCAAGTCCGGTCGCGGGGATGCGGCAGATGCGGATATCGGTACGGGTGGATTCCTTTGCGATCAGGGTGCTGTCGGCAATGAGTAGACCGCCGGGGACGATGGTCGGCTCAAACTTATCAAAGGAGGGCAGGTTGAGCGCGATCAGCACGTCGGGCGCAGTGACGATCGGCGAGCCGATCTCCTCGTCCGAGATGATGACCGAGCAGTTTGCGGCACCGCCGCGCATCTCGGGACCGTAGGAAGGAAGCCAGGATACCTCGAGATCGGCGTACATTGCCGTCTTGGCGAGCTGCTTGCCGGCGAACAGAATACCCTGTCCGCCAAAGCCGGCGAGAAGAATCTTGGTTGTCATCTTACTTCTCCTCCTTCTGTTCGTCGATATCCTTATAAACACCGAGCGGATAGTAGGGCATCATGTTCTGACGCAGCCACTCAAGCGAATCGGCCGGCGACATACCCCAGTTGGTGGGACAGGTCGAGAGGACCTCAACGATCGAGAAGCCCTTACCGTCAAGCTGATTCTGGAAGGCCTTCTGAATTGCCTTCTTTGCGCGGTTGACGTTCTTGGGGGAGTCAACCGAAACGCGCTCTGCATAAGCAACGCCGTCAAGGGTGGAGAGCATTTCGCAGACACGGATGGGGTTACCCTGGATTTTGGGGTCGCGGCCGTAGGGAGAGGTAGTGGTTACCTGACCCGGCAGCGTGGTGGGGGCCATCTGACCGCCCGTCATACCGTAAATGGCGTTGTTGATGAAGATAATGGTGATGTTCTCACCGCGGGTCGCGGCGTGAACCGTCTCGGCCGTACCGATGGCGGCAAGGTCACCGTCACCCTGGTAAGTAAATACGACCGCATTCGGATGGGTGCGCTTAACACCGGTTGCAACCGCCGGTGCGCGGCCGTGTGCGGCCTGGATCATGTCACAGGCAAAATAGTTATAGGCAAATACCGAGCAGCCGACAGGGGCAACGCCGACGGCATGGTCGGTGATCTCAAGTGCATCCATTGCTTCGGCGACCAGACGGTGTACGATACCGTGCGTACAGCCGGGGCAGTAGTGAAGCGGAACGTCTGTCAGTGCCTTGGGTTTCTCAAATACTACCATTAGTTCAGCCCTCCTGCAATTTTTTCGATTTCAGCCAGCACTTCCTCGGCAGAAGGCATGACACCGCCGGTGCGTCCGTAGAAGGATACCGGCTTTGCACAGTCGATCGATACCTTAACGTCATCGATCATCTGACCCATGTTGAGCTCAACCACCATGAAGTGCTTCGCCGTCTCGGCAGCCTTCTTGAGGGGAGCCTTGGGGAAGGGCCAAAGGGTGATGGGACGAACGAGACCGACCTTGATGCCCTTGGCACGGGCGGCCGAGATTGCCGTTTTGCAGATACGCGAGGTGATGCCGTATGCGACGATCACGATGTCGGCGTCATCAACCATCACTTCCTCGTAAAGGACCTCGTTCTCTTCGATCTCGGCATAGCGGGCAAAGCGAGCCTTGATCGAGTCCTCAAGCTCGTTCGGGTTGAGGAAGAGGGAGTTGATGATGTTTCTCTCGCGCTTGCCGCCGTGGCCGTTTGCGGCCCATGTTTTCTCGGGAAGATCCTTTTTCTCTTCTACGTCGAAAACGACCGGCTCCATCATTTGTCCAAGCGCACCGTCGGCCAGGATCATGGCAGGCGTGCGATACTTGTCCGCAACGTCAAATGCATGACCGGTCAGACTTGCGATTTCCTGTACCGATGCAGGTGCGAGCACGTAGAGATGCAGGTCGCCGTGACCGTTTGCCTTGGTGGCCTGATAGTAGTCGGCCTGAGAGGGCTGAATGCCGCCCAGACCGGGGCCGCCGCGCTGTACGTTAACGATAACGCAGGGCAGGTCACTGCCGACGAGGTAGCTGATGCCCTCGCTCTTGAGCGAGATTCCGGGGGAGGAGGAGGAGGTCATGACGCGCGTGCCGGCAGCAGCGGCGCCAAGCACCATATTGATGGCCGCGACTTCACTCTCTGCCTGCAGGCAGAGCCCGCCGACCTGCGGCAGACGCTTGGCCAGATATTCAGCAATTTCGGTCTGGGGGGTGATCGGGTAACCGAAGAAATGGACGCAGCCGTTTTTGATTGCCGCCTCGGCAATCACTTCGTTGCCCTTCATAAGAACCTTTTGTGCCATATGTAGTTATCCTTTCTTGAAAATTCAATCAAACGTCTCGCTCGACCCGGATGACCGAATCGGGGCACATGGTTGCGCACATTGCACAGGCAATGCATTTTTCCATGTCGGTAACGACTGCGGGATGATAGCCCTTTGCGTTGAGGGTGTCAGGGGCAAGGATGAGGATCTTCTTGGGGCAGACCTGCGTACACAGACCGCAGCCCTTGCAAAGATCGACGGAAAAGCTGACTTTGTTCATATCTGTTCTCCTTCATTTGGATTTTGAATTTAAAACATACGCCGTGTGTGGTTTTTGATTTGCCACAACGGGGCGTCGAGTGACGCAAATGCGGGATCGTCTGCCCGGAGGGGCTCGCATACCGTTGTACAGGCAAGCGGGAGTCCGGATAGACGGGAAAAGGCTTCCATCGTCGGCTGAGCGGCAAGAATTTCCTCGACCGTCGTTTCATCGCCGAGATTGCTGTTGTTGATGATGGCTGAGCAGCGGAGCCGCGCGTAATATTCGATCTCGCGAAGATTCTCAAGCATGGCTTCTGCCGTTTCGGTCAGGGGACGGTAGAGATTTTCCACCAGAAGCATGGTGTAGCCGAGCCGTGTAAATTCGGCATAGAACCGCCCGAGTGCAACCGCGCCGTTGTCGCCGCCGAGGTCAAAAACGACGGTGGCTGTGGGATCACGTTCGACGAGCGGGAAGACACGCTGAATCTCCGCACCGAGAACCGGCACGTCAACGTTCGTGTTGGCATACGGCGGATTGATATAGTCGATGCCGACGGCACGAAGCGATTCCTCTGCATCTGCGGCACGGAAATAGGGATTTACAATATCCAGATCGACCAAGGTTACCGCACGGCCTGCCGCGTGAAGCCGGTGGGCAAGATTGACGGCGACGTTGGTTTTGCCTGCGCCGTAATGACCGACGATGACGAGAAGCCGGGGCATTTCGGCAAAGGGAAGTGTAATTTGCGGAATAACGATCCCTCCCCTGCGTTTTTTTGATTATATCATTATATCACAATTTTTAGAAAAAGAAAAGAGATTTTTTGAATTAAAATGCGTTCAAATGGTGGAAAATGTTGTGTAATATCCATAAGTAAGGTGCGGACGGTATGCGCAGTCAATCGGAGCTGTCTGCGGAAGCGCTGTTCTTGATATGGACCAGGCGATAGATTCCGAGTCCGATCAGACTGAGTGCGGCGGTGACGGCGAGTACGATGAGGGCAAGGATGTAGTTCTGCTCGCCGAGTGCTCCGCCGCTGACGGTTGAGGAAAGGACGGACGGGATTCGCGCACAGGTGGAAATGAGAAGCCAGGTGGAGAGCTTCATGTCGGTGAGTCCGACGAAATAGGAGAGCAGATCCTTCGGCGTGCCGGGGAGAAGCATGAGCAAAAAGGTGACGGTGTTGAGCCGACGGTGGTTTTGGAGAAATTTCATCGAGCGAATTTTTTCGCGAGGGTAGAAAATTTCCACAACCCGTACCCCGAAGGTGCGTACAAAACCGAAAATCAGGACACTGCCGATCAGAATGCCCGCAAGGCAAAGCAGAGTCCCCTCGAACACGCCGAACGCATATCCCGCACCGATCTCAAGCGGCTCTCCCGGAATCAAGGCCACCGCCATCTGGACAACAACCATTCCGACGAAAATCAGCCGCCCCCATATCCCGTGTGCGTCAACCCACAGGCGAAATTGCTCGGGATTCTCCACCAAGGCAAGCATTGGCCGGCCGATAAACCAGAACACCAGAGCACAGAAGAGAAGGAAAATAAAGATTACGGCCGCGCCGCAAAGCCTGCGGCCTGAATCGGTCCGATTTCCGTGTCGCATTCGGGCTCCTCCTTTCTGTCAAATATACTGATATTATCGATGAAAAAAGAGAAAAAAACAAGGGGGATTTTGTGAACGAAAGAAAAAAACAGAAAATATTGGCCGAAGAACAAAAAAACGAAAAAATTTTCAGACGAATTTAGCAGAAATGTTTGAAATTCGTCCCCGGTTGTGATATAATATAAAATAGACATCTTTTTCGAGACGGGAGACGAAAATATGGAATCCGTTATGCGCTTTCTTGACCTTTACGTTTTTTCTCCGTTCAGAGAAATCCGCTGGGTCGATGTGTTTGATATTGTTCTTTTGGCCGTTCTGCTTTTTTACGTGTATCGCTTTATCCGTGACCGCCGTGCGGGAAAGCTTGCGGTGGGCGTGCTTCTGATCATCTTTGTTCTGATCGTCAGCACGGCACTCGAGATGCGTGCGCTCAATTTTATCCTGCAGAACTTCTATCAGGTCGGTATTATGGCGCTTCTCGTGCTCTTTCAGCCGGAGCTCCGTGCGGCACTGGAGAAGGTTGGCGCGACGCCGATGACGGGGCTGAAGAATATTGCCGAGCAGAAGGGTGCCGAACAGGTAAGGGAAGTGGTTGATGCGATCACCGAGGCGGCGTGCGATCTCTCCCGCGAGAAAACGGGCGCGCTGATCGTGATTGAGCGCTCGACCAAGCTCGGCGAGTACATCAAGAGCGGCGTGGTTGTCAACGCGCAGGCAAGCTCTCATCTTCTGCGGAATATTTTCTATAACAAAGCCCCGCTGCACGACGGCGCGGTCATCGTCCGTGATTATCGCGTTTATGCGGCCGGATGTTTTTTGCCCCTCTCCACGCGGGAGGACATCGTCAAGGATCTCGGCACGCGTCACCGTGCCGCGATCGGGATGAGCGAAATCAGTGATGCACCCGTCATTGTCGTCTCGGAGGAAACGGGAACCATCTCGGTTGCGTACGAGGGAAAGCTTAAACGCAACTTCAATTACAGTACACTCAAAAAGGAACTGCTCTCGATTCTCGAGCCTGCCTCCCACACGAAGGGGCAATCGCATCGCAGATTCGGACGCCGCCCCGGTGGGGACGAAGCAGATTCGGAGAAAAAATCCTGACGGGGGAGGTATGACGGTGTGAAAAATACAAAGAACGACCGCGATTTTTCGCTGGATGAGACGAAATACGAAGCGCATCAGAACGAAATGACCGGCGATTATACCGTCCGTACCGGGCGTAAGCAGGACATGATCGCAAGAATTCTCTGCACGCTTGCCGCTGTGATCATCTGGCTTTATGCCATGAGCGTGGATAACGTGGACATCGAAAAAACCTTTACGGGTGTTCTTGTGAACATTGAGAACGAGGGACAGCTTGCCTCCGACTACAACATGTCGGTCATCAGCGGCTACGACGCGACGGTCAGCGTTACGGTCAAGGGAAAAAAGAGTGATATCCGCAAGTATACCTCGGCAGATCTTTCGGCATATATCAATCTGCTCGGCATTGCGGAGGCGGGACGGCATCAGCTTGAAGTGGAAGCCGCCGCACCTGCGGAGCTGACGGTGGTGGATATTTCGCCGAACGCCCTCAGCGTTTATACCGACCAGATTGAAACCAAGACGGTTCCGGTTGATATTATCCCGTATTACACGATGGATGCGACACTCGGGCTTGGCCTCATTGAAGCCAATATTGACGAGGTTTCGGTGAGCGGACCGGCGAGTGTTCTCGAAACAATTGCCTACGCCCGTGCAGAACTGAATCTCGGGCACCTGAGCTCCAGCGTCACCCAGCGTGTTCCCTTGATGCTGGTGGGTGACAAGGGGGAGGAAATTGCCAACCCCTATGTCCGTGTGGACACGACAGACGTTTTGGTGACCGTTCCCGTGTATATGTACAAGGAGGTTCCTGTGACCTATTCCTTCAAGTACGGTTATCTGAATTCCGAAAATGCAAGGGTCAACGTCACGCCCTCCAAGCTCATGCTCCGGGCAGATCCGATGCTTCTTGCGGATATTGAAGAGTATTTTGCTCTCCAGATTGACGAAACAAAATTGGCGGACAATCATACGCAGCGGGTGAAAATCTCCCTGCCCGACGGGGTGATTGACGTAGATAAGATCGAGAATATCACCTTTGAGGTCGTTCATATCGGTACAACACTCAAGGAGCTTTCGACCGATTCCTCCGCAATCGGTGTGGAGCTGCCCGAGGGGGAAGAGCTTGAATATGAATTCCTTGAGCCGGTATTTCATTTCTCTATCCGTGCTGCCGATTCGATTGTCAGGAATATTTCCGAGCGCCATATGGCGGTGTCGGTTGATCTGACGAATTATGCCAACGTTTCGGGCGTGATCAACGTTCCCGTGACGATTGTGCCGATCAGCTCTGCGCTCAACGGAAAGGTCTATGCAGTCGGCACCTATACCATACGGATGAGGGTAGGCTGATGAAGCAGTCCGAACCGATTCTGACACTGCTTGTGTCGGGACTGCGTCTTTCGCTTGATGAAGGCGAGGACGCACTTACCGAGGCGGCCGTCCGGCAGCTGCGCCGTGCGGGAATTTCCGCGCGCCCGATCGCCTGCCGGATGCATAAGCGTTCAATTGATGCCCGCCGGCGCGGCGGCGGGGAAATTGCCTTTGTCTGTACGGCAGTGGTCGAACTGCCGCAGACCCGCCTGCCCGACGAGGCCCGCCTTCGGGCGAACGGGATCTCTGCCGCCGACTGTGAACCGCTGCGGATTGTCAGAGGAAAGCTTCCTCTCCGTCATCGGCCGATCGTCGTGGGCATGGGGCCGGCAGGACTTTTTTCTGCGTTGCTTTTGGCCGAGGAAGGGCTTTGCCCGCTCCTTCTCGAACGGGGAGATCCGGTTGAGACCCGCGCATCGCGGGTCGATGCTTTTCTTGCGGGCGGCCCGCTTGATCCCGAATCGAACGTGCAATTTGGTGCAGGAGGGGCGGGGACCTTCTCGGACGGCAAGCTCGTCACACGGATTCATGACCCGCTTTGCCGTTACGTGCTTTCCCGATTCGTTGAGTTTGGTGCCCCCGAGGAGATTCTGTGGCGCGCCAAGCCGCATATCGGCACCGATTTGCTTCGCCGTGTGATTGCCGCAATGGCAGATCGGATCACGGCACTCGGCGGCGAAATCCGCTACCGATGCCGTCTGGACGACGTGCTGTGTGCGTCGGGCTTGGTCAGGGCCCGCACGACCGACGGCGATTTCGTGACGGAATCTCTGATTCTTGCTCCCGGTCACAGTGCGCGGGATACCTATGCGATGCTGATGGAGCGCGGATTTGCGATTGAACCAAAGCCTTTTTCGGTCGGCGTGCGCATCGAGCATCTGCAGACCGATATTGACCGTGCACTCTTCGGCGAGCTTGCCGGCCATCCGGCACTCGGCTGCGGAGAATATACACTCTCCGACACAACGGGCGACCGCGGTGTTTACACCTTTTGTATGTGCCCGGGCGGAACGGTAATTGCCGCCGCGTCCGAGGCGGGCGGCGTCGTGGTAAACGGCATGAGTGCGCACGCGCGCGACGGCCGGAATGCCAATTCCGCCGTTGCGGTGTCGGTTCGCCCCGAGGATTACGGCGGCACGCCGATGGAGGCAATTGCCTTTCAGCGGCAGCTTGAGCGTGCGGCGTATACGGCGGGCGGAGGGGACTTTTCGGTTCCGCTTGAGACGGTCGGGGATTTTCTCGACGGCCGAGCTGTCGGGCTGCACGAGCCCGGGCGGATTATGCCGACCTATATGGACGGTACCCGTTTCCGCATGACGGCACTCGATTCGGTTCTGCCCGATTTTGTCAGCGCTTCGCTGCGCAGATCGCTTCCTCTGCTTGGACGGCGCTTGCGCGGCTTTGATGCACCCGATGCACTTTTGTCGGGTGTGGAGACAAGAACCTCCGCTCCTCTGCGGATTTTGCGCGGTGAGAACGGACAGGCACTCGCGCATCCCGGGGTTTATCCCGCGGGCGAGGGCGCGGGTTACGCAGGCGGGATTACGTCGGCGGCAGTCGACGGTCTGCGGACGGCGCTTGCCGTTTTGTCCCGCTTTGCTCCGTAACGGATTTGTGCCGAACGGAGAAACCGTCCCTTGGGACGAAACGATTTTGGGGAAGAAAGCAGGGCACAGGGATGGAAACGACGGCGGTTGTCATTTCACTTGACGGGGATTATGCCACCGTGCGGACCGATCGGAAATCGGCCTGTGACGGATGTCATGCCCGGGAGGCAGGGCGCGGCTGTGCCATGTGTATGCTGATGGGAGATAAATCCGCTTTGACGACGCGTGCATATAATCCCGTGGGGGCCGAGGTGGGGGACACCGTTTTGCTCTGCACCTCCTCCTCCCGCGTGCTTGGCTACGGTGCGCTTGTTTTTCTGCTTCCGCTTGCCCTGGCATTTCTGTTTTATTTTGCCGCCGATCTGTTTTCCTTTGGTATGATCGGCAGATATATTTCCGCTTTCTGCGGTTTTGCGGGCACTTTTGTTTTTCTCGGCATTTATTCCCGCCGGGTAATGGCTGTCCGCTGTGACGTTACGGTGGCGTCGGTCGTTTCCCGCGCAGAAGCGAACGGGACCGACGCCGACGCGTAACCGACGGTTCGGATAACTTGAGATAACGAAGAAAGGATCACGCTCTGCGTGTCTGTATAAATGATGGAAACTCCAAACAAACGAGCCGCGGATGCCATGCGGCAAAAATGCTGGCATTTGCGCTATCCCCCGGCAGAGGGGACGGAAGGGCATACGGTCAGCGCGCTTGCCGATGCACTCGGCATCCTTCCGCTGACGGCAAAGCTGCTCTGCAACCGCGGCTATACCACACCCGAGACGGCTACCGTCTTTATTCGCAACGAAACCGCATTTCTGCACGATCCCTTCCTTCTGCAGGATATGGATCTTGCGGTTGCCCGCATTACGCGTGCGATCGAATCGGGAGAGCGGATCGTGATCTACGGCGATTACGACGTGGACGGCGTGACTTCGGTCAGTACCCTTTACCTTTACCTGAAGGAGCGGGGTGTTGACGTCTGCTATTACATACCGAGCCGCAGCGGAGAGGGATACGGTCTTTCGGTCGGCGCCATCGACCGCCTTGTCGGCGAAGGGGTTAATCTGATCATAACGGTTGATACGGGAATTACTGCGATCGACGAAGTGCTCTATGCGAGAAGCCTGGGGATTGATACGGTTATTACCGACCATCATGAATGTCGTGACGTGCTTCCCGATGCGGCCGCGGTAGTCAATCCCCGACGTCCGAATTCCCCCTATCCCTTTGGCGAACTTGCCGGTGTCGGTGTGGTGTTCAAGCTGCTTTGTGCGCTCGAAATGTCGCGCGCCCGCGCCGACGGAGAGAGCGATATTGATGCGGTTCGCCGCATTTGCTATGCGTATGCCGATCTGACTGCAATCGGCACAATCGCCGACGTCATGCCGCTGCGGGATGAAAACCGTCTGATCGTCAGCCTTGGTCTGCGCCGTTGTGCGGAAGGCGATCGCGTCGGACTGTCTGCCTTGATTGACGCAGCGTCTGCCGGAAACAGCGATGCACGTCCCGCCGGTACGTCGAAACCTACGGTCAAGCGCAAGAAAATCACCTCCGGCTTTATCGGCTTTTCAATCGCTCCCCGCATTAATGCGGCGGGACGGATTGCGAATGCCTCCCGTGCCGTCGAGCTGTTTTTGACCGAGGCCGAGGCGGATGCACGCGCACTGGCACAGGAGCTTTGCGAGATTAACCGCCAGCGCCAGCTGGAAGAAAATAAAATCGCAGAGGAAGCCTATGCGATGATCGAGCGGGAACATGATTTTTCCCGGGACCCGGTTATCGTGCTTGCGCATGATAATTGGCATCAGGGCATTATCGGCATCGTTGCCTCCCGTATAACCGAGAAATACGGGCTGTCTTCCATTCTTATCTCCTTTGACGGAACGCGCGGACTCTTTGAGAGCCCGGATGATCCCGGCAAAGGGTCGGGACGCAGCGTGAAGGGACTCAACCTTGTCCGGGCGCTGACCGCCTGTGACGATCTGCTGGTTAAGTTTGGCGGACACGAGCTTGCGGCCGGCCTGACGGTACGGCGCGGCGATCTGGATGAATTCCGGACGCGCATCAATGCATATGCCCGCACGCATATTGAGGAAGCCGCTATGACGGTTATGCTGGATGCCGAGTGCGAGGTGCGTGCAGAGGAGCTGACGCTCGAGCAGGCGGCAGAGCTGTATTTGCTTGAGCCGTACGGTATATCCAATCCGGTTCCCGCCTTTGTTCTGCGGGATGCCGAGCTTGTCCGCGTGACCGCAATCGGCGGGGGAAAACACACGCGACTGTCGGTACGGCAGGATGATATTACGCTGATTGCCGTTTGCTTCGGCACGGCGACCGATGCCTTTCCTTTTGTGGAAGGGGACAGAGTAGACCTTCTTTTCAATCTTGACGTCAACGAATATCAAAACGTGAAAAACGTTCAGCTTATCGTTCGCGATATTCGCCAGAGCGAGGCGCGGACGGAAGAGCTTCTTCTGTCTGCCCGACGCTACGAGGAAATATCTTCGGGCGGCGCGTATACGGCGGATGAGGATATCTATCCCGAGCGGGATGACTTTGCACAGGTTTACACCGTGATCCGCCGCGAATGTCGGGGCGGACGGGACAGATTTGCTCTGCCCGCGCTCCAAACGGTTGTCAACAGGGCAGGGGAGCGCGCGGTGAATACCGTCAAGCTCAAATTTATCATCCGTATCCTGCAGGAGATGCAGGTGCTTGACGTGGAAGAACTATCTCCCGATCATTATCGGTTCGACATTACCTTTAATTCGACCAAAATCAATCTGGAAAAGTCATCAATTCTCCGCCGACTCAAGGCGCAGAGGCGAGCAGATTGAGAGAGCGGTCCGCATTTCCAATCAGAAAGGATCTGACACTATGGTATCCGAAATTGAAGAAAGAAGCGCTGATATTAAACGCTTACTGGATATTCTCCGTGCAACGGGAAAGCACTATAATCTGGAGAAAATCAGGGATGCGTATCTCTATGCCGCGCAGATGCATGAGGGGCAGTTCCGCGTAAGCGGGGATGCCTATATCTCTCATCCCATTGCCGTTGCGGAAATTGTCGCGGGTCTTGAGCTGGATACCGATTCGATTTGTGCTGCGCTTCTGCACGACACGGTGGAGGACTGTGCGGACAAAACCGACCTGGATACCCTTCGCCGCCGCTTCGGAGAAGACGTCGCCGCCCTGGTTGACGGTTTGACCAAAATCGTTCAGCTGCAGGTTGAGGATAAGGAAGAGGCGCATATCGAGAATCTGCGCAAGATGCTGCTCGCGATGGCGAAGGATGTCCGCGTTATTTTCATCAAGCTCTGCGACCGCCTGCACAATATGCGTACGCTGGGCGTAAAAAAGGACAGCAAGCGCCGCATGACGGCACTCGAAACCATGCAGGTGTATGCTCCGCTTGCCCATCGCCTCGGCATGCAGCGCATCAAGCAGGAGCTTGAAAATCTCTCGCTTTCCTATCTTGACCCGATCGGCTACGCCGAGGTGAAGCAGGACATCGAGAAAAAATACGGTGCAAACCAGAATCTGATCGAGAATGTCCGCGCCCAGGTGGACGACAAGCTGCGCCAGAACAATATTCATTTTTCGCTTGAGGGGCGCATCAAATCGGTATACAGTATATACCGTAAGATGTATAACCAAAATAAGTCCTTCGATGAAATTTACGATTTTTATGCCCTGCGTATCATCGTCGATACCGAGCTCGAATGCTACACCTGCCTTGGAATCATCCACGAAATGTTCAACTCGATCCCGGGACGATTCAAGGACTATATCTCCACCCCGAAGCCGAATATGTACCGTTCATTGCACACGACGGTAATCGGGCGTGACGGAATTCCGCTCGAGGTGCAGATCCGCACCTGGGAGATGCATCATATTGCAGAATACGGTATTGCCGCGCACTGGAAATATAAGTCGGGCGAGCGGAGCAAGGAGGATATTGACAAGAAGCTTGAATGGATTGCCCGACTCATCGAAACCGAGGACGGCGCACGCGATCCCGACGAATTCATGCAGGCCATCAAGACCGACGTTTACCATGACGAAACCTTCATTTTTACGCCGAAGGGAGACGTCATCGCCCTGCCGCAGGGCTCGACGGTAATTGACTTCGCCTACGCCATTCACTCGGCGGTCGGCAACAAAATGGTGGGAGCAAAGATCAACGGTATGATCGTGCCGATCGACCGCGTACCGCAGAACGGCGAGATTGTGGAAATTCTGACCTCCTCCGCATCCCGTGGACCCAGCCGCGACTGGCTCAAGATCGTCAAGACGAGTGAAGCGCGCTCCAAGATCCGCCAGTGGTTCAAAAAAGAAAAGCGGGCGGATAATATTCAGCTCGGCCGCTCGATGATCGACAGTGAAATCACGCGCTTCGGACGTCAGACCAACGAGGCACAGCGGCTTGAGATTGCCACAAACGTCGCACACCGCATCGGTATTCAAGAGGCAGACGACCTTTACAACACCATCGGCTACGGCGGACTTGCCGTCTCCAAGCTTGTCAATAAGCTGCGGGACGAGTTTGACCGCGTCGTCGGTGTTCCGACCGAGCCTGCGCCGACTCCGGAAGAAACGGTCGTCAAGAGCAAGCCAAAGAATATCAAGAACAACAGCGGTATTATCGTGGACGGTGAACGCGGATGCTCGGTTAAGTTTGCCAAATGCTGCAATCCCCTCCCGGGTGATCCGGTCATCGGATTCATCACCAAGGGATTCGGCATCTCGATTCATAAGCAGGATTGCCCCAACGTCAGAAGCAGCATCACGACACCCGAGAACGCTGCCCGCTGGGTGGAGGCAAGATGGGATGACGGCTTTGACCTGCGTGCGGCCGACAGCGTATTCGAGGCACATCTGCAGATTCACGCCAACGACCGAAGCAATCTGCTGGTTGACGTCTCGCTTGCGCTTGCCGATATGAAGATCAATATTTTGAATATCTATACCCAGCGTGCGGGCGGACAGAAGGTTATTCTCAATATCAGCGTTGTCTGCCGCAACCGCGACCATTACGATTCGATTGTTGCCCGCATCAAATCCATTCCCGATATCGTTGACGTCGTACGCGGCTTTTCGTAATCGGTATTGAAAAAACAAGACAGCAAAAAGGAATTTCTTTATATGATTGCATTGATTCAACGTGTCAAAGAGGCCCGGGTTGAGGTTGAGGGGGAGACGGTCGGTACCTGCGGGCACGGCTATCTCATTTTACTTGGCGTTGCCGCCGAGGACGAGGAAAGCGATATTGCACGTCTTGGGGATAAGCTGCTCAAGCTGCGTATTTTCTCGGATGAAAACGGCAAAATGAACCGCTCGATCGTGGATGTCGGCGGAGAGGCGCTGGTGGTATCGCAGTTTACCCTGCTTGCCAATTACAGCCACGGCAACCGCCCCGAGTATTTCGGCGCGGCCGCACCCGAGAAGGCGGAGCGCTTTTACGAAGCATTCGTTGCCCATCTGCGCGGGACCCTCCCGCACGTTGAAACGGGACGCTTCGGCGCGCATATGGAGGTCAGTCTCATCAACGACGGCCCCGTAACCATCATACTTGACAGTAACAGATTAAAGAAAAAGGAATAGGATACCGACGTGAAGCTGATTACCGAAGGTAACATCAATCCTTATTATGCACAGACGCTGTGCATGATCTTTTTCCCGGGCGCGAAATTCGGCGCAGACGAGCCGGATGACCCGAGTACGCCGGTGGTCACCATCCGCGTCACCGAGATAGAAGGCGCGGCACGGGGAACGGCAAGCATCCGCATCGGGGACACCCAATGCGAATCAACGAGAAAATTCGACTATCGCCCCGGTATGACGGCCGAGCGCGTGCGGAAAATCGCGGCAGGTGCGGCTATGCTGGCGGCGGGCGAGAAGTTTTTCGGCTACCGACCGTCCTGGGGTATTCTGACCGGTGTTCGTCCGGCAAAGGTGGCAACCGAGCTGCTTGTGTCGGGGCTCACGCCCGGCCGCGCGCGGGACGCGCTTCGCAGACAATACCTGCTTACCCCCAAAAAGGCCGCACTGGCACTTGAGGTGGCGATCAGAGAACAGAAGCTGATCGGCGAGGTGTCTCCGCGAGACTGCAGTGTCTATGTTTCCATCCCCTTCTGCCCGACCAGATGTGCATATTGCTCTTTCGTTTCGTATACATCCCCGCGCCTGCTCTCGCTGATCCCCGATTATCTTATCCGCCTCTGCGCGGATATTGACCGGACGTTTGCGCAGATCCGCCGTTTGGGTCTGCGGGTGAAGACGGTATATGTTGGCGGCGGAACTCCGACGACGCTGGATCCTGACCAGCTTCGCCTTCTGCTCTCCGCCATCACGCGCGGTGTGGATGTTTCCTCGCTTGAAGAGTTTACGCTGGAATCGGGACGCCCCGATACCATTACCGAGGAGAAAATGAAGATTGCCGCAGACTACGGTGTGACCCGTGTCAGCGTCAATCCGCAGTCGCTGGATAGCAGCGTGCTCGCACGCATCGGCCGCGCACACAGTGCGGATGCCTTTTTCTCTGCATTTGCCGCCGCCCGCCGTGCGGGGATTCCGCAGATCAACACCGACCTGATTGCGGGTCTGCCCGGAGACGATTTTCTGAAGTTTTCCCAAACCTTCGACCGCGTCCTTGCACTCTCACCCGAAAACATTACCGTGCATACCTTCTGTATCAAGAAGGCGGCCGATATTCTGCGTGAGGGAAGCGGGGTGTATTCACTGCGCGGCGGAGATGCGGGAACGTGCGTGGATTATTCGCAGATCAAGACCGAAGAGGCGGGCTATTTCCCGTACTATATGTATCGGCAGAAGAATACCGTCGGCAATTTTGAGAATGTTGGCTTTGCCCGAGAGGGATGTGAGGGCAGATATAATGTCTATATGATGGAAGAGGTGCACAGCATTTTCGCGGTCGGCGCGGGTGCGGTGACCAAGCTGGTGCACGTCCGTCCCAAAAATCCGGCGGATACCAAAATCATCCGTCTTGCTCCGCCGAAATATCCGTATGAATATCTGCGCACTGACCTCCGCGACGAGCACGAAGCGAAAATCGACGCCTTCTATGAGAGCGAGATTTTAGACGACTGACCCGGTTCTGTCGGAGACACGTTTCGGTATAGAATTTTCAGAAGAGCATCGATTCCGCAGGGACGGCTTCTGTATCTTCCTGCGATTGCGTCGGCAAAAATACAGAGAATACGTGTTTCCGCTTTTAATTTTAATTATCCCTGTTTTGCTTTGGAAAGGAGAAGTGCAATGTACGCAAAGAATCATTTTGTATCCGACCATGAGATGCGTGCCTACGTTGATCGGTGTGAGGCCGATTTTGAGGTGCGCCTGAACGCCGCATGCGACGCGGTCTGTGCGGTGGAAGGCCTGCGCCTGATTGGTCTCTCCGGGCCCTCGTGCTCGGGAAAGACGACCACGGCGAATAAGCTGATCGATACCCTCTCGCGCCGCGGCAAAACCGTGCACATCGTCTCCATTGATGATTTCTACTATGACCGTGCCGTTCTTACCGCCCGTGCTGAAGAGGCGGGACGTGAGATTGATTACGATTCGATTGACACCATCGATTTTGAGGCACTCCGCGAATGTGTCCGAGAGATTTTTACCGATGAAAATACGGTCGTGCCCCGTTATGATTTCAAGACGGGAACACGCTCCGGCTACGTGGAATACGCCTTTGACGACAACGATCTTTTCATCTTTGAGGGAATTCAGGCGATCTATCCCGAGATCGTCGCGCTCTTCCGCGAATATTGCTACCGCAGTGTATATATCTGCGTCGAATCCTCCCTTGAGGTAAACGGAATCGTGTTTGATCCCAAGGAAATCCGGTTTATGCGCCGCATGGTGCGGGACTATAATTTCCGCGCCGCCGCGCCCGAATTCACCTATTTCCTTTGGAGGAGCGTTCGTGCCAATGAGGATGCGCATATTTATCCCTACGTTGACACGGCGGACGTGCGCATCGATTCCACGATGCCGTACGAGCTGAATATGATTACCCCCTATCTGATGCCCCTGCTTGCCGAGATCAAGCCGGAGAGCGAATATTATGCCGATGCCTGCGCGCTGATGGCGCGTATCAAGGCGGCGGAGCTTGTGCCGATTCCGTCTGCTTATCTGGCCGAAAATTCGCTCTACCATGAGTTTTTGAAATAATCGTTTTTGCGATAGAAGAATCTAATTAAAATGGAAAAGAAAAGGAGCGTCCGCTATGATTGAAAAAGCTACCATTACCGAATACCGTGAGAGTGCCGAATGGTTGAGAGAACGGATCGGTGCCGTGCCGGACGTTGCCGTTGTCCTCGGCTCGGGACTCGGCGCACTTGCCGATACGCTGAAGGATCCCATCGTGATCCCATACCGTGAGATCCCGCATTTTCCTATCTCCACCGTCTCCTATCAGAAGGGCGAGATGGTCATCGGCCGCCTTGGCGGTAAGCTGGTGCTTGCCATGAACGGCCGCTTCCATTTCTACGAGGGCTGGGAAATGTGGCAGACCGCCTATTACGTCGGCGCCCTGCATCTGCTCGGCGTTAAGCGGCTCATCATCACCAACGCCGCCGGCGGTGTCAACGAAAAACTTCGCCCGGGCGACATCGTCTGCGTGCGCGATCACATCAAGCTCACGGCAAATTCGCCGATGCGCGGACTGAATCTGCCCGAGATGGGTGAACGCTTCTTTGATATGCAGCACGTCTACGACCGCTCGCTTGCCGAGCTTGCGCACAGCTGTGCTAAAGCCCGCGGCTTCTCACTCACCGACGGAGTCTATACCTTCATGAGCGGCCCGCAGTATGAAACGCCGGCCGAAATTCGCATGATCCGCCTGCTCGGCGGTGACGTGGTCGGTATGTCTACCGTGCCCGAGATCATTGCCGCCGCGCAGTGCGGTATCTCGGTGCTCTGTCTTTCTGCCGTTACCAATATGGCGGCGGGCATCACGGGGGCGGCCATTACCGAGGAAGAGGTGCTTGAGACGGGCGCGCAGATCCGTGAGCGCTTCGTCGGCCTTCTGACCGACGTGATCACGCAGATGGGAGCATAAAGATGAAAACGATTCTGAAATCGGTCAGATTGCCTGCCGCATGCGGATACGGCACCGATCCGATCGACGTTGCCATTGACGGCAAAATGATTACAGCCATTGAAAAGGACGTTCCGTGCGAGGCGGGGGACCGAATCGTTGACGGTCGGGGAGACCTTCTTCTCCCCGGCTTCGTCAACACCCATTGCCATGCAGCCATGACCCTTTTCCGCGGCTACGGAGAAGACCTTCCGCTTTCCCGCTGGCTGAACGAGCGAATTTTCCCCGCCGAGGACAGACTGACTGCGGAGTCGGTCTATTGGGGCTCCATGCTTGCCATCGCCGAAATGATCCGCGCGGGAATTACGTCCTTCTCGGATATGTATTTCTTCTGCCCCGAGACGGCACGCGCCGTGCTTGAGAGCGGAATCAAGGCCAATCTTTCCCGTTCACTCGTTTCGTTTGCGGACGGAATCAAGCTGGACGAGGATGAACGCTTCAGGGAAGCGGTGGCACTTGCCGACGAATTTCACGGTGCGGGGGAGGGAAGACTGAAGATCGACTTCTCGCTCCACGCCGAATATACCAACCGCCCCGATTACTGTGCGGCGGTCGGTGCATATACCGCCGAACGGGGACTTGGGATGCAGCTGCACCTCTCCGAGACCGAGGACGAGCACCTGGCGTGTATTGCCCGCCACGGCAAAACCCCTGCCGCCTTCTTTGCCGACCTCGGCGTGTTTGCCGCGCCCACCACGGCGGCGCACTGTGTTTGGCTCAGCGATGAAGATATTGAAATTCTCCGCGCAAACGGTGTGACGGCTGCGCACAATCCGACGAGCAATCTCAAGCTCGGCTCGGGTGTGATGCCTCTGCGGCGACTCCTTGACGGCGGCGTCAACGTCGCGCTCGGCACCGACGGTGCCGCATCGAACAACACGCTTGATATTCTCCGTGAGCTTCGTCTTTGTGCCATTCTGCACAAGGGCGTGAGTCGCCGTGCCGATATCACCACGGCGGCAGAGATGCTTCCGCTTGCGACCGAGAACGGCGCGCGGGCGCAGGGAAGAGCAGACTGCGGAAGAATCGCCGTCGGCGCACGAGCCGATCTGATTCTGCTTGACCTTTCTGCCCCCCACAATATGCCGGTGTACGACCTTGATGCCACGATTGCATACAGCGCGGAGTCCTCGGACGTCCGCATGACGATGGTTGACGGACGCATATTATACGCCGACGGCGCGTATACATCCATTGACATTGAACGTCTGCGCCGTGAGGCGGGACGGGTCATTGCCCACTATTTTGATTGAGCCGAGGTGAGGCCTTGAAACCGCATCGCTCCAACCCTACTCTGCAAAACGAGATCGCCCGCGCACCGAAAAAGAGCGCGGGTAAGGTCTTTTTCTCCGGCGTCCTGGTTCTGACAGCCTCAACCATGACCGTAAAGGTAATCGGACTGCTGCTCAAAATCCTGCTCCTCGATTATCTGCAAGCCGACGGCATGGCCTATTTCAACGCCGCCTATACCATCTATTCAGCCTTCTTTATCCTCTCCACGGCCGGCTTCCCGGTTGCGGTGTCGATGCTGATCTCCGAGAGCAGAGCCCGGGGGGACGTCCGTCGGGTAAAGCGGATATTCTTTGTCTCGCTGTCCCTGTTCGTCCTGATCGGTCTGGCGGGCATGAGTATGATGTTCTTCGGCGCTGATTTTCTTGCCGCAAGAACCAAAATGCCGGGTGCGGCCTATCCTATCCGCGCCATCGCACCGACCCTTTTCTTTATCTGCATTTCCAGCGCGATCCGCGGATATTTCCAAGGGTATCAGATCATGGTGCCGACTGCCGTTTCCCAGATTGTCGAGGCGGCGGGAAAGCTCTTTATCGGGCTTGTTCTTGCCAAATATGCGATTGATCGCGGATATGATACGCCTGTCGTCGCCGCCTTTGCCATTACGGGACTGACGGTCGGCGTGGCCGTCTCCATGCTCTTTTTGATTGTGACGCGGATTTTCTGGCGTCCGCGCGATGAAAAAATTTGCGTGACCGAGACAGCGCGGAACGGTGAGATTCTTCGCCGTCTGGTTGTCATTGCCGTTCCCGTTACCATCAGCGCGCTTGTGATGAGCCTGACCCAGTTGATTGACACCATGCTGATCGTCAACCGACTCGGGGCGGCGGGATTTGTGCCGGGGATTGCCGAGGAGATGTACGGCAACTATACCACGCTCGTCATTCCGCTCTTCAATCTTGCCCCTGCTCTCATTTCTCCCATCTCCATGGCGCTCGTCCCCATGCTGACGCTTGCGATCGAGAGCGGCGACCGAACCCGGATGCGGGAGTGTATCGATTCCGCGCTTCGGCTGACCGTCCTCATCGCACTCCCCTGTGCCATCGGTCTGTCGGTTTTCGGCCGACAGATTCTCGAGCTGCTTTTTCCGGGGAAGACCGAATCGATCAATATGGCCGCGCCGCTGCTGTCTCTTTTGGCCCTATCGGTATTTTTCGTTGGACTTCTCAATGTAACCAATGCGATTCTGCAGGCCTACGGGCACGAGCGGAAGCCGATTTACTCCATGCTGGCCGGCTCCGTCGTGAAGCTGATTGTCAGCTATTTGCTCATCGGCCTGCCCACCGTCAATCTCTACGGTGCGCCGGCGGGAACCTTCCTCTGCCATATGACGGTAACGGCAATCAACTTTTTCTTCATCGCGAAGCACACGGGCGATCTTGCCGGTGTGCGGCACATTTTCTTCAAACCCCTTGCAGCCGCGCTCGGTGCGGTCGGGGGGGCACTCGGCGTCTATCTGCTGTTGGCCCGTTCCTTGGGACAGAGCCGCCTTTTGACGGTTGCCGCGATTCTCTGTGCCGTTTTTCTCTATGTTCTGCTTGTGCTTCTGATGCGCGCGGTCGGAGAGAAGGATATTCATATGCTGCCCGGCGGCGAGAAAATTGCGGGCCTGCTCAAACGAATGAAATTATTAAAATAAAGGATAAAATATGGAAAACAGAACGAAGGCCGTCGCCGCGCTTCTGGCGAAGGACAAATATCATTTTGAAGATCTTTGCACCATCATGGCACTTTTGCGCGGAGAAGGGGGCTGTCCCTGGGATATAGAGCAGACCCACCGCAGTATCCGCCAGAACTTTATTGAGGAGACCTACGAGGTTGTCGAGGCGATCGATACCGAGGATCCAAAGCTTCTCCGCGAGGAGCTGGGCGACGTGCTGCTGCAGGTCGTCTTTCATGCGCGCATGGAGGAGGAGGCGGGGCGATTTACGGTAGATGACGTGGCAAACGATATCTGCGTCAAGCTCATCCACCGCCACCCGCATATCTTCGGCGCGGTCAAGGCGGACAGTGCCGAGCAGGTATTGGCCAACTGGGAGGCAATCAAGGCCGAGGAAAAGGCGCGCGTGACCGTCTCGGATAAGCTTCGCTCCATTCCCCCCATGCTTCCCGCGCTGATGCGTGCGGAAAAGGTTGGGAAGAAGGCAGGGATCGATGAAGCGGACGGCGCATCGGATGCCGAGACAGCCATTGCTTCGCTTGCCGACGCAGTTTCGGCACTGGCCGATGCGGATGACGGAGAAAAGGAAGGACGGCTCGGAGAGGTGCTCTTTGCGGCAGTCACGGCAGGGCGCAAATTAGGGCTTGAAGCAGAGGTTGCTCTCACGCGTGAGACCGATCGGCGCATTGCCGATTATGCGGCGCTTGAAGCAATTTGCACCGCCGACGCTGATGCCGATATTTCCTCTGTATGGGCGGCGTTGCGCCAAAAATCGGCCCATTAAGGCAAAAAAATTCAAAAAAAAGAAAAAAATCTGTTTTTTTCTCATAAAATGTGTAAAAAACCCCTTGATATACAGGCGGAAAAATGGTATACTATACAAGCAAGTATTCGTTTTTCCGCCATTTTTTTGCGGAAAAAACAAAAAAAGAAAGAAGGAGTACTACCATGAATAAAACCCAGCTCATCGAAGCCGTTGCTAAGGAAAGCAACCTCAAGAAGAAGGACGCAGAGGCAGCGGTTAACGCACTGCTCAAGACCATCGAGAACGCACTCATCGCAGGCGAGAAGGTTCAGCTCGTTGGCTTCGGTACCTTCGAGGTAAAGAATCGCGAGGCTCGTCAGGGCCGCAACCCCGCTACCGGCGAGACCATCACCATCGCCGCTTCCAAGCATCCCGCTTTCGCAGCAGGCAAGGCTCTCAAGGACGCGCTGAAATAAGCCATGCGGCTTGACAAGTTCCTTAAGGTCTCCCGCATCATCAAGCGGCGGACGGTGGCAAACGATGCCTGTGATACAGAGCACGTCAATGTAAACGGCCGACGCGCCAAGGCTTCGTATGACGTTAAGGTTGGCGATGTGGTTGAGATTACCTTCGGAGAGAGAACCATGAAGCTTCGCGTGCTCGACGTGCGTGAGCACGTTGCCAAGGCGGACGCATCTGCGCTCTACGAGGTGTTGGAATAAGGATCGGATCCATAGGGGAAATGTGCTTGACGCATATTTCCCCGATCTCCCGCATAGGATAGAATGAGCATCGGCTCAATCATTCCCCGGGAGGCCAAAAATGAACGAAACGAAACAACCGCAAATTCCCCATGCCGTTACCCTGACCGAACGATCGCGTATGCAGATCAGCGGAGTCAGCGAGGTAATCAGCTTTGACGAAGCGAGCGTTTCCTTGTCTACCGTTCGCGGCGGGATGACGATCGAGGGAAGGGACTTGCATATTACCACCCTCAATATTGACCGCGGTGAGGTTGTGCTTGACGGAACGGTGGACGGTGTGTTTTACACGGGAGATCGAGCAGAGCGACCGGGATTTCTCGGGCGGCTGTTCGGATAAGCCGTGCTGACGACGTCACCGGCCGAGCTCGTTCGGCTGTTTCTTCTTGGGGGAATGCTTGGCGCGCTGTTCGGTGCCGTATACGACGCTCTGCGGATTACCCGGATCCTGATGGGGGTTCGCTATGGGCGGTCCGGAATTAAGGCGGGACTTTCGCTTCCCATGCCGCGGTGGATGAGGGGCGAAAAAAAGAGGCTGTCTCGGCACAGGCTGCGCGATTTTTGGGTGAACGTAGAGGATATTCTGTATTTTCTCTTCGTTGGTCCGATGATTGCTATTTATTTATCGGAAGTTAATCATGGCAGAATACGCTGGCTTGCTTTTGCCGGCATTGCGCTTGGATTCTTCCTCTACCGATGCACGGTGGGTGAGCTTGTGATTCGCTTTTCCGTATGGATTGCGGATATTTTGCGTTTCCTTGCCGCGTGGCTGTGTTACGGTGTGTCACGACCTTTTCTGTGGCTTTATCGATTGATTCGCATCTTGCTTCTCCGTGTGACTTGCCGCCTTGTGCGGTTGTGGCTTTGGCTTTATCTGCCGGGTCATACCCGACGGGCGAAGCGGCGGGCAATGCGGCGGATCGGTCGGCTCTTTACCAATCTAGAATGGGGGGATGTCGGATGAATAATCGTGAAAATACCGCGCTTCAGCGAATCGGCGGTAGTATTTTCGTTCGTCTGACCGTGCTTGTGCTCTTGGTCAGTATGCTGATTCTGTCCGCACGTCTGCTCATGGAATATAACGATCTGCGCGAGGAGGCAAGCCTGCTCCGCGCCGAGATCGCCGCCACCGAAGAGAATATCGAAGCCCTGCAGGCGCAGATCGAAGCGCCCTTTGACAGGGACTACGTGATCAGAATCGCAAAGGAGAAGCTGAATCTCAGCCTTCCGCAGGAGATCATCTTCTATAACGATTTGAGCGAGTAAACCATGCTTTTCTGCCGCAGCATCCCGATCGCCCGAGGCCGAGCGGATTGCTGCGGTGTTTTTTTGGAAAAAGGGAGAACCAAACCGATTCACGGTAAATTGAGGAAAAAGATGCAGAAAAAAAGGAACGTGCTTTTGCCGGTCGTGCTGGCTGTGCTGCTTTTTGCGGCCTGCGGCATAGCCGGAAAGCTTTATATCGATCACCGCACAGCAGAGGCATCGCTTGCCGCAGCCGAGGAGGCACTTTCTGATTTGAACAGAGAGGCACAGTCGCTCGGGGCACTGCTTATCGAGGTTCGCGCCGAGCGGGATGCGTGTGCCGCTGAGCTTGATGCGCTTGAGCGTAAGCTTTCGGGGGTCGAGGATGATGCCCTTCTCTTGGAGGGCGAGCGTGAGGAGCTGGTCGAGCAGATCAGACTCATGCGGGTTACGATGAACGAAAAAGACGCGCAGATCGCCGCCATCGAGGGGGCAATTGCGCATTATAATAAATTTTATTCAAGCGACGTTCTGACGCGCGGCGAGGAAATTGAGGAATTGCTACAAGTGCTTGGTGAAGCCCCTCTGCACCGGATTGCCAAAACCGACGACGACGGCAACCCCGTTCCGCCGCCCGAGAACAGGGAAGTGCTCCGAGAGGACGAGAACTACTATTACGTTGCCCCCCGCATTGCCATCTATTACGAGGATGTGGAGAGCGGACGGAAATTTACATACGGGGAAAATGACGTCTTCTTCTCGGCTAGCCTGATAAAAGCCCCCTACGTGCTCTGGCTCTTGGGAGAGATCTCCCGCGAGGAGGATGCCGCCCGCGCCCGTGCGGACGAGCTCTATGCCGCAGAGGAAACGACCGACGTAACCGAGGAAACAACCGAAGCTCGCGAAACGACGGCTGCGCCCGAAACAACGGCTGCCCCCGAAACGACGGTCGCCCCCGAAACGACGGTCGCCCCAAAAACGCCCGAATCTCCCGAAACAACCGAAGCCCCCGAGGAAACCGAAGCGGAGCCGGAGGAGACTCGTCCGGAGATGATTTTCGAGGACGAGCGATATGATCTTTCCCGCACCTACGTTTATACCGAGGAGGATTTTTGTGAGGGATCGGGTCTGATCAAGGATGCAGAAGAGGGGACCGAGTACACCTATCGAGAATTGATCGAGCTTTCCATCCGGCAGAGCGATAACATCGCGTTTGGCGTCCTGCGTAAGGAATTCGGGTACAGCGGCTTCTACCGCTTCAATACACAGCTTGGCGTGAACAGCGTCAGAGCGGGCTTCAATGACATTACCGCCGCCGATATGGGCAAATATCTGCGTGCTATGCACACCTTCATTGAAGAGGACGAAAATTACGGAGAGGCTTTTGGACGCTGGCTCTCGAATTCCGCACATATCGTTCTGATACCGTTTGGTGTTTCGCCCACGAAAACGGCACATAAATACGGCTGGGATATCGATGCCTATCACGATGCCGCCATCGTTTACGACGAGCACCCGTATTTGCTTGTGATACTGACCGACCTTGATCAGGGCGGGCAGGAGGTGGACACCTATATTCGCCGCGTGGTTGGCATGATCAATACCCTACATAAAAAAACACAGTAAAGAAAGGGGCTGAGTCAAAAGCTTTTAAGAAGGCGATTGACTCAGCCTTTTGTTATGTAAATTTGCAAAATCGAGAAAAACAAAAGAAAAAGCCCCGA